>DASSCH010000027.1:0-3732 GCA_035697905.1 Nitrososphaeraceae archaeon | reverse complement strand
ATGGTTGTGGTCGAACATCAATACTCTAGACGGGTAACGAAATACAAAAGATTTGAAAGAAGCAAATCAAAAATGCATGCTTATGCTCCCGAATGTATGGATGTAATTGAAGGAAGGCGAGTACGAATCGCTGAATGCCGACCCTTGACTAAGACTGTTGCTTTTGTGGTGATCGAGGTGGAATAGTAGAGGTGTCCTCAAAGTCAAGAGCTGTTTCGGCAAAAGGTGTAGAGGAATTCAGGCCGTATGTCACAAGAGCATTGCCTATGACTGCAACTTTGGTGTGTGCAGATAATACAGGCGCCAAGATTCTACGCATTGCTCAAGTAAAGAGGTTTAAGGGACGACATTCCCGTCTACCTGCAGCTGCAGTGGGTGACTTTGTAACCGTAACTGTAAAGAAAGGTCCGGCAGAGCTAAGAAAGCAGATTTTTGGCGCAGTAATAATCAGACAAAAATATCCTGTTAAAAGGTTAAATGGAAATAGGCTAGTATTTGAAGATAACGCCGCGGTATTGGTCACTCCTGAGGGTGAAATCAAGGGAACAGACATAAAGGGGCCAGTAGCTGCAGAGGCAGCTGAAAAATGGCCAAGGATTGCGAATTTGGCTGCACTGATCGTTTGAATAATGAATGGAGTAGAGAAAATTATTGACAAATAGATTAATAGGTGTCATCCCAAAGCATTTGACGGAACGCAATCTCAGGTCTCCTCTGTCGCGTGCCTTGCGGGAAAAATTCGGAAGGCGCAACTTAAGAGTGATTGCGGGTGATACAATCAAAGTGATTCGTGGTGAATATAGTGGTATCGAAGGCAAAGTTGAAAAAGTTAACATGAAACGGGGGAGTCTCGCTATTGAAGGAATCCAAAGAGAAAAGGTGCGCGGAGGAAACGTAAAGGTAGAAATTAATTCCACTAATGTAATAATTACCGATTTAGATTTGGGTGATAAATATCGACAGGCTCTGATTCAAAGACAACATGAGATAGAGAAAAAAAATCCGAGCGAAAAGAAACATAGAATTAGGAAACAAAGTAAGCGATATTCAAGAAGTGATAAAAAGAGTGAAACCAAAGGAGGAGATAAACAGGTTTGACAAAGAAGGGAGGAGATACTACCGTCAAGAGGCAGTGTGCTCCTTCGTTTTGGAAGATTAGACGAAAGCAAGGCCGATTTGTGGCCCGTGCAAGGCCAGGACCCCATCCAAAAGCTATATCTTATCCGCTTGGAATTCTGATTAGAGACGTATTGGGAGTCGGTAAGAGTATGGACGAAGTAAAAAGAATACTCAATGATGGAAAGGTATCTGTAGATGGCGTGGTGAGAAGAAGCATTGGTTGGCCAGTAGGGCTAATGGATATTATTGAACTGATCCCCCTATCACAAGTGTTCCGCTTGGTACCAAAAAATAGGAATCTCTTAGTCCCAATCCTTCTTTCAAAACAGACGGAAAGGAACTTAAAACTACTCAGAGTAACACTTAGGAAAACAATTAAAGGGAAAGAAACACAATACGGTTTCCATGACGGTAAAACCTTGATTGCAAATGAGCAGTATTCCGTAGGAGATTCATGCTTAATGGATCTGTCTAACAAGGAGGTCAAGTCTCATATGAAATTAGAAAAGGGTTCAATAGTTCTGGTTACGAAAGGTGAGAATGCAGGAGCTATAGGTAAGATTGAAGAGATCCGCGAGGGCCTTTTTTCGTTGCCTAAACGAATGGTGGTTTCTTTTGGTGATAGATCTGTCGAATTACCGGTACAGATGGTAATGTTGGTCGGACATGAAGAGCCGATAATTCAAGTGAGTTAAATGAATAAGGATACTTCGAATTCAGAAAATACTATGAGAAGGATTTCGGTAGGGAAGGTTGTCATCAATATTGGTGTTGGAAAATCTGGAGAGCCTGTTGAAAGAGCAAAACACGGTCTAGAAGACTTGACTGGAAAAAATCCGACGGTAACAACGGCCAAAAAAAACCTGCGAGATTTTGGAATCCACCAAGGAGAACCAATTGGAGCGATGGTGACACTCAGAAGAAATGATGCAATCGATTTTTTAAAGAGATGCCTGGAAGCTAAAGGCAATAAAATGAATATCAGTTCCTTCGATGAGTATGGCAACATATCTATGGGCATTCGTGAACATATAGACATTCCTGGTACGAAATACAACCCTGACATTGGTATCTTTGGCATGAATGTCTGTGTTAGTTTGGTTAGGCCGGGTTATAGTATTTCCAAGAAAAGAAATAAGAGTAAGATTGGAAAAACTCATAGGATTAGCAAGGATGGAGCAATTAAATTCTTTACAAGCGGATTCGGAGTTGAAGTATCATAATGCCAAAGCCTAGAGACTATGAAATTACTAAGAGGAGAAAAATTGCCCATGGCAAGGGTTCGAGGTGGTGCAAGAGGTGCGGTGCGTATAATGGATTGATCCAGCAATACAAATTGTTTTTATGTAGACAGTGTTTTAGAGAGGTCGCCCAGCACTTGGGCTTTTACAAGTACGAATGATTGGGGGATGGGAATAATCAAATGCCAGCTTTAAATGTGTTAGCGAATTTGCTAAATACGTTGTATAATAACGAATCGAGAAGAAAAAAAGAATGTATCGTTGTGCCTGCGTCCAGATTCACTAGTGAAGTCTTGCGAGTAATGCAAAAACATCACTTCGTAGGCGAATTTGAACAAATTGACGATGGTAGAGCGGGGAAGTTTCGTATTCAACTTCTGGCCTCTATAAACAAGTGTGGGATAGTTACTCCAAAGTATAGTGTTAGAAAGAACGGCTATCTTGACTGGGAAAGACGATACTTACCTGCATTCAGTATGGGCGTATTAATTGTCTCAACAAGTAAAGGTGTCATGTCACATCATGAAGCCCAACAGCTTGGTTTAGGTGGAGTCCTGGTGGGATATGTGTACTGAAAAAATTCCGATTGAAAAAAGGAGTGTTGATCTATCGATACCTGCAGAGGTAACTGTATCTAAAGAAGAAAACCATATTCAAATTAGCGGAAAGTTGGGGACCATAAGAAGAGATTTGTCAAAGATTCCAATAAAGGTGGACATCGGTCAAAATGACATTAAAATCTCCACTGATGGCAAGAGGAAACGAGATTTTGCAATCGTTAACACTGCAAAGAGCATTTTGTACAATATGATTCGTGGGGTAGAGCAAGGATACACATATCGATTAAAGATTGTTTTTGCTCATTTCCCTATTTCTGTAAAAGTAAAAGGATCTGAGGTACATGTGGAAAATATCTTTGGAGAGAGAGCACCAAGAATATCCATGATAGTAGGCAGCAATACAAAAGTGAAGACAAGCGGCGATGATGTGATTGTAACTGGACCAAGTATTGAAGACGTGTCTCAGACCGCTGCCAACATCGAGTCATCAACAAAAATAAAGGGCAAGGACCAACGAGTATTTCTTGATGGATTATACATATATTCTAGAGAGACCGGAATAACATAGAAATCTGCTTTAGTCTGAACTGTTCATATTTGCAGGCGAGATTCTATTTCATCACTAAAGATTATCCCTATTTCAAATCTCGAGTTTAGAAAGATATCATTCTTCTGGCGTTATCTATGTTTCTGTTAGTAATTCATTGTGGAGATGTAGAACGGGCCAGAGCATAGCTTTTAATTGATTAATAAGAGTGTATCTTACCATGAAAGGCGTTATACTTGCTGGGGGATTAGGAAAAAGACTCAGA
>DASSCH010000026.1:0-2698 GCA_035697905.1 Nitrososphaeraceae archaeon | reverse complement strand
TCTTCTGGTTGCCGCTGATGTGCGACCACCTTTTTTACCTCCTTTTCTTCCAGCTGCAGCTTTCTTAGATCTTGTTTTTGCTGGACTCTTTGATTTTCCTCTTGCCATATCGTTGTTGTTTTTTAAAGCTTGCACTACTTTATTAGATCATATGATGGAATGTACTATATTATTTGTCTATATAATAGTAATATAGCATGTTTATACTATATATTACTAGAAATAGCCGTCATGATTTGCAAGCATCATCTGGAATACTTATTGGTATGCAGGACCTATCTAGGTAGATGATATCTCCCTGTAGTGGTAGTTCTAGCGAAAATGCTAGCTTGAAAGTTCATTATTTCTTACTTACCACCAACATATACAATCTTCGTGGATACTGAAGAATCATTGAAAAAAACTATGATGCACATCTTTAGTTTCTTTCAGTATGGAGAGGACTCTCTCAAAGGCACGTATGGCAATCTGCACCTTCTGAAAACCCCCTTTGTCTACATATCAACACAATTAACAACTATCACAATGGTCCAGATGTCTGTAGGGATAATTCAAAAATTTAACTCCTTAATCATTGGTATATGTGCCAACAATGGCCTGTGTCGTATCTTGCGCATTTGTAGTACACTTGTCCCTGCGATGTAGGAGCATATTATTTATTGTCCTCTTTTTCCTGACCGGTCAATTTTACATAGGGGGAATTTAATTGTCAATCAGCTATTTCTATTGATCTAGGTTGTTTCTTGCTATTCTTTCCGCAAGTATTTGAGCTAAGCTAGGAGCAGTCGCGTCGTCAGCAGTTTCTTCTACTGTTTCTGCCTCGTCAATGTCTTCCGCATCATCAGTCTCGCTAGCAGTCGCGTCGTCAGCAGTTTCTTCTACTGTTTCTGCCTCGTCAATGTCTTCGTCAGTGTCGTCTGTATCTAGGTCCTCGGGAACTATCCTAAATATCGAGCCACCACCGTCCTGGAAGGTTAACACATAAAGGTATCCGTCAGGTCCAACTTTAACGTCTGTGATGCCCCCGAATCCTGTTCCAAATAGTATGTCACCGACTTCATCTCCCGGATCCAAAGCTCTATCAGCCAAGCCTCCCCCCAGGACAAGCTGTGTTCTATTCTCATTTAAGTCGAAATGATATAGATTACCATTGTTATAATCACCTACAAATAAATCGTTTTGATATTCCGCGCCGAGCGCACTTGAATCGAGAAAGTCTAGCCCGGTTGGAGCAACAGTTTGTTGCCACGTGAATTCCGGATCACTATACCTGCCCCTGTCATCAAAATCTACCAAGTCCTCTTCTATATCTAAATCACTTGCACGTTCAGCCAATCCTGAAACATCTCTCCATCCGCTGTTAAAGCCCGGTTCGACAAGGTTGAGCTCATCATATTCAGTATTCCCATTTTCTGTATCCCATAGGTTGCCAGTTACTGGGTCAAATTCCATGCCAAAGCTCTGTCTGATGCCATATGCATAGTATAGATTCAGAGGGGTTTCATCACTAATTACACCTTGAATATCTGCTACTTCGCCTTCTTGCGTTATTCTCATTACTCCGCTAGTGCCATCCAGCTCTGGGCCATCCTCAAAGTTTTGAGCCTGTGTTTCATGGTGGTCCAGGGTGCCTATGACTACGTAAACATTGTTGTCTGGACCAATGGCGACTGGTCCTCCATGATAGCGGGGACCTGGTGTAGCGGGAAGGTCTAAAAGCAATGTTTCACTTGCTAATTCCACTTGAGCATCTTCTCCGGTTCCTGGTACTATGTTGTATCTGTAAAGACGGGTGCCGGCAGGTGGAATCCCTTCACTCCAATCATCCCCATCTTCACCTCCACCTGATTCTGTGAAGTAAAGGAAAACATATTCTGCGCCATTAGTGTTGGAGATGTCAATTCCTAACAAACCTCTTTCATCATTGTTTGCAACTTGAACATCAATTACAGGCTCCTCCTGCATTTCGCCGTCAACAATTCTCTGCACTCTGCCAGAATCTTTTTCAGTGACCAAGATGTCATCCTCACCTAAAAAGGCCATTGAGGTAGGAAGTTCTAGACCTTCAAAGACCTCTTCTACTTCGAGATTAGGATCGTTTATGTTTGGTGAGGGAGAAGGTCGGTTGTGCAAAATATGCTCCCGCAGTTCCTGTGCTGCGGCTTCAATAAAAGTAAGAGCCTGTGGTGATACTAATAATAGGCCTGAGAGTAGTAGTGTAAGAGAGATCGTAATACTCTTTGGTAAATACTTTATTCTCACTACAAACAGTCGTCGTATACTGGCTTAATAACGATTAGGGTTTCCCTCTCTGGTAAAATTGACCTAGCATGCTCTATCAAGTGTAACTACTAATTTTTTAGGACACAGCCTGATTTCAAAGTTACCTACCGTATCAATAGCGTAGGATACGCTGATTTTATTATTAAGAGTTCTAGAAAATATTCATTAAGATGTCCATGTAAGAGGAACGAATATAAACATCCTTCTTGTCACCTGCGAAAAACCTGTCTCTATATTATCTGGAAAATGATGCTCTCACTAGATAGTGATATAGAACTCAATAGAGATCTAGGGTATCATGATCTCCAAAGCAATAATACCACAAGAAAAATTGCTCATGCAGTCATCCAAAGCCCTAGATGCATATGAAACCAGCAATGAAAAATTAGAACCGAGCATGATTCTTTTGCTACAT
>DASSCH010000025.1:0-20782 GCA_035697905.1 Nitrososphaeraceae archaeon | reverse complement strand
AAAAGACAAACGATGAATTGATACTGTTAGCAGTAAAATCAGAAATGGTTTCCAAAGGTGACTACTTCCTGATTGAAGACACTGAAATGAAAAGGCAACTGATAGTCCAAGTGTACAATGAGGAATATCTCTCAAACCAATCTATTATCGAGGACATCATCAAAGATGAAATAATTCGCGCAACCAGTCCTGGAGTATCATATGATCCGTTAGAAATAGGATTATTATCATGCGTGGTGCGTGATTCTAGAGTCTTCAAAGCCAAGATACGAGGTACTTCCATCGGTGCAGATAACAACATGTCAAGTGATATCTCCTGGTTACCGTCGAGAGTAAATTCGAATATTAGACGCCTTACAGTTTCTGAACTGAATCATATACTCAATAGGGGTGGCGAGTCTCCCATTTCGATAGGCTTTGTTGGCAATAGTCAAGTTCCCTTCGCCATATATGCTGAAGACCTTGATGGCAGGCTAAACATAATTGCAGGAAAGAAAGAGTCAGGTAAATCACATTTGTCAAAATTACTTGTTAAGGCCCTCTTAGAACATGGAGCATTTGTCCTTGTATTTGATCTAAATAATGAATATGCAGGATTAGGAACGAAGACCAACGGATTGAGTTCAAACGTAGAATCGAAGATCGTTCTTCTTGAACCGGGGAAAAATTTGCGCTTTTCATTAGAATATTGTGGTAAACCATCCGTATCTTCCATGCTTAAGAACGCTTTAGATATGCCTTCCACTTCATTGCGTGAGTTCTTTAGAATATGGGATAATCTTCACAGAAGACATGCATTAACATTAGAAGCATTCTCGAATGCGCTTAATAATTGGAATTTCAATGATCTCGTCCGTGACGCGTTAATCTCAAGGATTCATACGATGCATAACTCGAGACTATTTCTAAATGATGAGAAAAATGATGAGTATGAGGGATTAAGATTCGAAAATTTGATTTCCAATAATGTCCATGGACTGGCTATGATCGTGAATTTAGGAACATTTGCACCGACCATAAGACATATGGTTGTCGAGTTGATACTAAACAAATTGGTTGAGCTGCTCGGAAACAATGTGATCCCTCCCATATTTCTCTTTGCAGAGGAAGCCCATCTGTATATCAAGGAGACTTACTGGGACGACATTATCACTAGAATGCGTCACTTCGGAATCTATTCCACCTTTATTACTAACCACCCGGAGGCATTAGGGGAAGGGATCTTGAGACAAGTAGACAACATCTTCTTATTCAACTTCGTGAATGAATCAGATTTAGAAAGAATTTCTAAAATCTCCCTAGTCGATAAGGATACAATCAGGTCGATAGTTAGAACTCTTCCTCAAAGGTATTCACTTCTAATCGGAAAAATGGTTCAAGAACTACCAATTGTAGTCAAGGTTCCTTATTTGGATATCAAAACTTATGGAGAAACTAAAAAATTCTTTAGAAGGAAAAACCCTACCCTTTTATCTTCTAAATAACTGCCTCATCACCGCGTTGCTTTGTACCTATATCGATCGAGTCGCCGACAGGTGATATGAATATTTTTCCATCTCCTGCTGAACCCGTGCTCACCGAGTCCAGAATAGCATTAACCACATCTTCTACTTTGGAATCAGGAACCACCGTAACGACATTGGCACGGACTGAAAATTCTGATACGAATCTACTTGTGCCTCTTCCACTTTGGACCATGGGCTTTTCACCCTTACCCCTACCTTTTGCTTCGAGGATAGTACATCCACCTATACCCGCCTTCTTGAAGGCTTCACTTACCGCGCTAACCTTTTCATTAGGTATAATTGCCTCAATCCGCTTCATAGGCACGTATAAATTAGTTCATGATATAAGGTTTTCAAACTATATTTGGGATATAATAAATAAAATCAAAATTTGATAAAACGTGAAATTATCACAGAAATTGGCCATATCATACTATATTTTTGTTAGCGGCGTGAGACAATCTTTTTACCTTTTCATTGAACGGATTGTTTTGTATGTATAGTGCCAAAGCGTCGATCATTGGTTTCATTTTAAAGATACGAGGGATAACCTCGACTGCTACGCCGTACTTGTGTAGCTCCCTGGCCGTTGAAGGTCCAACGGCTACCACTATTGTAATCGAATTAAGTGAGGTCTGTAGAGTGTCCCATAATTCTTGTCTCATTGCAAAATTAACCAGTCCTCTAACTGACGGTGGGCTTGTGAATGTTATGGCATCGAGATTTCCTAGATTAATGTCCCTTATTAGATTTGTAACCTGGGTTTCATCAGTTAGAAAGGATTTAAAGCCCATTCTCTCGAGAATTCTAGTTTCATTAAGATCACTGGTTTCTGAATATTTATACACAAATACTTCAATAATGCTATTTCTCAATCTTTCAAGCCCCTCAACTAAATGTCGGGAAGAGGTGCCATGCCAGATTATTGCGATCTTCTTCGCCGTCACTCCCATACTTTTGAAGAGTTGTAGCACTCCAGTAGACGTGTGATCTAGATTAGGAATTAGAATAGGCCTCAGGCCGAAATTAAACAACGACATCTGTGTTTTTGGACTTCGTGCAACCAATACCGTGTTTCTAAGGATATCGAATAACGGTTCTTTCTCTCCAAGTTCTGAGGACAAATCGATTAGCGAGTATACACTTGGACCAGTCATGAACACGACAAAATCTGGGGTGCTTTCCTTGGCAAGTTCTATGAATCTTGATACATTAAGACCTGTACTTTCCTCCCTCATGATCCCTGTTGTTGGAGCAATGTATGGCCTTCCTCCAAGTGATTTTATAACCTGGGCTAGCTCACCTGCTCTCCTACTCGCTGTGACTGCAATGTTTAGGTTCGAGAGGGACAATTCGATATTTCTTGCTAAACGGATCTCCTAATGCTATGCATCATCATTAAATCTTCTTCGAAAAGCAATAGGTTCTCGGGAATCGCTAATTCTATAGGATCTTTTAGAGACAGTGGCTTTCCGGTCTCTGGAGAAATAAAAGACTTCTTCTTGTTCCAGACCGTTGAATTAAAATTAATAATCAGCTGAGTATACTTTGAATAATCACCGTAATCCCCCTCCACTTCTGGTAGCTTACGCAAATGAACGCTTTCATTGAGATTGTCGTACATGATCGTCCAGATCTCCTCAGTGATATACGGGCATATAGGTGCTAGGAGTGTAAGGATCGTTGTCATACCTTTATGGAGGGTATAGATCGAAGAAAGGCGGGATTGACTGGAACTATCAAGATAAGCTCTCCATTTGACCATTTCAATGTAGTGGGCTGCAAAAATGTTCCAAGTGAATTCTCGAATTGCGTTTGATGGAATAAAGAAGTTAAATTCGGAGTATCCTTTCCTACATTCCTTAACTAGCTTCTGCAATTCTCCCATCAACCACATGTCACTTGGAGATAGAGTTCTTGGTTTTTCAAAGACACTATCAAATGAGGATATGAATCTCGCGACATTCCATAATTTAGACAAGAAGTTCTTCGCAACCGCTATCTTTTGTTCAGAGCACCGAAAATCATAACCTAAATTACATTCAGATGCGGACCAGAACCTAAACGCATCTGCCCCATATGTATTGATTATGGGTAGTGGATCCATCACATTACCTCTGCTCTTACTCATCTTCTCACCTCTTTCGTCAACTCCAAAACCCATTATCCAGGCCTTTGACCAAGGGAGTTTATCGGTCAGTTGAAAGCAACGGAGCATTGAATAGTACAGCCAAGTCCTAACAATATCCTTTGCTTGGGGTCTAATTGAAGCAGGGTAGGGATGTCGTATTCTGTCTGATCCCCCGTATTCACCTATGTATATGGCTGTCAAGCTGGAATCCATCCAAGTATCGAACGTTCGTTCTTCTCCGACAAATTTTCCTGCTCCGCAACTGGTGCATTTATCAAATGGTGGGCCCTCTTCCCAAGGTCTGTAATATTTGCCAGGGGGCGGAAGGTTAGGGTAATTGCAATTCACGCAATACCAGATAGGAATCTCTGTTCCATAGTAACGTCTCCTTGAAATGGGCCAATCAGTTGCAACTGAGTCCAGCCAGTTCGTCAGAATCTGTCTGTGAATTTCGGGATAAAACTTGAGCTGGGCTGTCATGCGCTTTAGTTCAGGGATATACTCAATTTGTTTAAGGTAATAATCTTGCAAGGGAACAATCTCCACTGGAGTATTGCTTCGTTCGCATAAAGGAGTTCTATGCATGATATCCTCGGTCTTTAGTAGAAAGCCATTTGTCTTCAAATCAGAAATTATCTTGGCTCTAGCTTCTTGAATGGGAAGATTTGCGTATGGGCCAGCTTCTGCTGTAGTGCGTCCGTAGATATCTATAGCGATTATTTCCTTCAATCCGAGTTCTCTAAACAAGGCGACATCATTTTGATCTCCGTAACTACAGACCATAACTGCACCGGTTCCAAATTCAGGTCGAGCAGAGTGATGTGCGTAAACCGGGACTTGTTTGTCGAAGAGAGGGATAGACACTCGCTTCCCTACGATATTTGTATACCGTTCATCATTAGGATTAACTATAACTGCCTGGCAAGCAAAAAGCAATTCTGGTCTAGTTGATGCAACTACGATGCCATTTGTTCCATTATTTATACCAAAATTCATGTAAACAAGCTTGGTGGGTAATTCCTCGTATACGATTTCCGCATCTGCTATTGTGGTGCTACATTCTGGACATAGATTATTAGGCCTATTGGCAATGTAGATCATCTTCCTGTTCCATAGTTCGATGAAGGTACTCTGAGTTAGCGCTCTAAATTTACTTGAATCGGTCCTATAATAATTATTGAAATCTGCACTCAATCCGATTGACTTCATAATCCCGATCATCTCCTGTTCAAGTTCGTCTAAAGCGCTCTTGCACAATTCCAGAAATTTTCTCCTATCTGTTTTTCTCATCCTAATATTGTATTTCTTTTCTGTGTAGATTTCAATTGGAAGTCCATTTCGATCGATACCTATTGGAAATAGGACATTGAAACCGCTCATTCGCGCGGTCCTAGCTATCATATCGATCTGTGCATAATGAGCCGCTGCTCCGATATGCCATGGGCGACCTGATGGGTATGGAGGGGGAGTATCGATCACAAAAGGGGCTTGCTCTCTATTGATTGGGGTGGTATTGTCAATTCCAGCACTCTCCCATTTTTGACGTATATTCACTTCATTATTTGGATTCCATTTCTTCTCTTCGATTCTATGAGTTCGGCTCAATCTTAAAGTATTTCCAAATATACGATTATTAAACATAATACCGGCTTGCTAAGGAAAATGGCGAAGAGACATGACCCTTTAAATTGCAGGCCTGTGGTGACACCTTTTAGTTTATTTCTCTTTAAAAATTGAAAATGTCAATGCGATTTGATTAGGAGAAATCCAGAACATGCAAGAAACATATGTGACCACTTCATAGGATGCTGCTCATGGGAATGGAGATATTGATGCAACAAAAACCGACAACATGGAATCTTTCACGGTTGATAGAAAGCCATAAAGGAAAAGAATTACAGATTCTGATAAAATCGATTGAGCAGGCTGTAAAGCGGATCGAGGACGAGCGTGGGATACTTAAAGAGACCATTTCCTCAAGCCAGTTTCAAAAACTTATGAATCTTGTTGAAGGCATAAATGAGCAGATCAGTATTGTCGTTGGATACGCCCATCTGAAGTATGCTTCTGATACCTCGTCAAACGAGGCTGCCGCTTTGCTGACTAAGATGGAAATGCTGTCAGCGGACGTATCAAACCGGTTATTATTTTTTGACATCTGGTTCAAGAAACAGCTCGATGATAAAAATGCCAATCGTCTGATAAATTCCGCTCCGATAGTTTATAGAGAGCATCTGAAGCACAGTCGGCTTTTGTCCAAATTTACATTAACTGAACCGGAGGAGAAGATAATTAGTACACTTGAGGTGAGCGGGTCAGGAGCACTAACAAAAATCTACGACAGATTGACAAGCTCTCTAGAATTTGTTGTTCAGCTAAAAAAGGGTAAACGGGTCATAGAAAAAAGATTCAGCAATAAGGAAAAAATGCTCTCAATGATTAGGAGCACAAAGAAGGAAGAGAGAGTGTCCGCGTACAAATCCCTATTAAAAGAATACAAAAAAAATAGCGGAGTATTGGGTGAAATTTACTTCAATAAAGTTATTCAATGGCATGATGAATTCATAAAGTTACGTGGATTTAAGAGCCCAATCTCGGTACGGAATACGTATAACAATTTAGATGATTCAACTGTAGAATCTCTTCTCCAGGCTTGTCGCTCCAATGCGAAGGTATTCCAAAGATATTTCAATGAAAAAGCTGCGATGTTAGGTCTCAGAAAGCTTCATAGGTATCATCTGTACTCGCCCCTGACCCCAAATGGGAGGTATCGGGAAAGATTTAGCTACCAGGATGCGGTTAGCACGGTCATCGACACGTTTTCTGATTTTGATGCGAGATTTGGTAAATTCGCAAAAAGAGTGTTCAGTGAAAGCCATGTGGATTCCGAAATAAGAAAAGCAAAACAAGGTGGCGCCTTTTGTTACACGATTACACCAAAGCTCACGCCATACATACTTCTTAATTTTGATGGTAGAATTAGAGATGTTAGCACTATGGCTCATGAATTAGGGCACGCGATACATAGTATGGCAGCTTCGGATATGCCATTATCTGTCGCTCACGCTCCATTACCCTTAGCAGAAACAGCGTCAGTCTTTGCAGAAATCCTTCTCAATGACAGACTCAGCAGCAAATTAACACGCGAGCAGAAAGCTATCCTGCTAGCTTCACAGATCGATGATATGTATGCTACAATTATGAGACAGGCGTACTTTACTCTATTTGAGATTGAAGCTCATAAGGCTATAACTGAAAAAAATGCGAATATAAACGAAGTATCAGATCTATACCTACAAAATCTTGAGGATCAGTTCGGTGATTCGGTAACTGTCTCAAATGATTTTCGCTGGGAATGGTTATACATTTCACACTTATATCATACTCCTTTCTATTGCTACGCCTATTCATTCGGAAATTTGCTTGTTCTGTCCCTTTACAATCAATTCAGAAAAGAGGGAAAGTCATCATTTATTCCCAAATACTACAAGTTGCTTTCGTCTGGAGGATCTCGCAAAACAGAGGAAATCCTGTCTAATATTGGAATCGACATTTCATCCAAACAATTTTGGCAGCAAGGATTTGATTTGGTTGAACAAAAAGTGCATGAACTACGGAATTTGTGACCCAAAAATATATTGTTGCTTACTTTCCTCTTGCTAAGCGACCATTCCAGAATTAGACCCTGAATATAAAAAATGTTGAGTCCCTATTAGGCATATATGGTATTAGCTATTCTTCTCTTAACTGCTGGTCGGTTGGAAACCAATACTTGCTTGAGCACCAACTAGTTTACATCTATTGTAATCTACCTCGAGCTCTCACAATCATGTTCATATTGGCGGTTACCTTACGTTACGTTTGATTTACCTACCGCTTAAATAAAACTGTCATAAGAAAAAATATAACTCGAATGATTATGTTAGAAGTAGGAGGCGTGAGAAACTGCCAAACTACCGATGCTTCTCTAATGAAGAGCGACTTACGAGGATCCAAGACTCGTACAAGTTGGGATACCTAGTAGAAGACGTCAAAGTTCAGTACAACAATGCTTTGGATGTGTCGCTGGACGAAATTGTTATTGATTCGAAGGAAGGCGACATTAGCTCGATTCCTCGGTGGCTGGCACAAAACCTCTCTGAGTCAGGGATAGTCACAATACATGACAAGGATGATGCTGCTTACGTCTCAAGAACACTCAACTTGGAAAGAATTGCAAGGGCTCACGATGTTTCCGGCATTAATGCCGACTTTTACATCAGGGTCAACGACTATCTTTCCTCATTAGACGAAAAGGATAGGGAAAGAATCATAGTATCACTCAATTCGTTCGTAGTATCGAGAATCGAAAAGATAGTGAAATTGGCAGCTGCCTCTACCTTAACACCGACAATAAGAGAAAAATTATCAGTGGAGGAGCGCGAATTATATGATTTAATTCATGAAGCGACTACCGCGTTCAAAAAAAGGGTTTTAAAGAAATTTGACTGAACAGCAGACTTCTGCCTCTTTGGCTAATGAACTTGAAAGATTTCTACGAGGTTTTAAGGATAACCAAGGCAATTACAAGTACTTCGAAAGAATAAATCACATGATGGCACTCGGCTCTACATCTGTTGTAGTCGACTATATTGATTTTGATACTTTCACTCCTGATCTTGCAAAAGAAATAACCCACCGCCCTGATGACATGCTTGAAGCATTTAACTCTGCAGTCTTGACGGTATTAAATGAGATTCATCCTGATTACGCTGATGAAATAATCGATAAAATCAAGGTTAGAATAAGCAATTATTCGGTTCAGAGAACGTTACGTGATATTAATGCAGAGGTGATCGATAAGCTAATAGGGGTATGGGGAATGGTTGTAAGATCTTCTGAGGTTAAGCCGTTGGCTAAGAGGATCGGGTACAGATGTATGAATTGTCAAACAATTAATGAAGCGCAGCTCAAAGGTCTCTTGTTGAAGAAACCCACAAAATGTGTTAATTGTGCAGAAAAGGAGCTTGAGATGGATCCAGAAAATAGTATATTTACCGATTTTCAGTTGGTACGACTTCAAGAGCTTCCTGAAGATTTGCCTGCCGGTCAATTACCACATTATGTGGAAGTGACTGTTATGGGAGACCTTGTCGATCAGTGTCGTCCCGGTGACAGAATTATGCTAACTGGAATCGTGCGAATAGAGCAAGAGCAAATCTCTCCACAGATCAGAACCAGTCTATTCAGACTAAGAATGGAAGGCAATAATATTGAATATCTTGGCGGAGGAACTGGCAATAAGGACTCGCGCACAATAGAGCGTCTAACAATAAGGAGCGAAGATGAAAGACAAATCATAATTGTCTCAAGTAAACCTGATGCTTATGACAAATTAATTGCATCGTTTGCCCCACATGTATACGGACATGAAGTGATAAAGGAGTCCATATTACTGTTAATCGTTGGTAGTTTAACAAAGAAACTTAGTGACGGATCAACCAGAAGAGGAGATATGAATGTCTTCCTGGTTGGTGACCCGGGTACAGCAAAATCAGAGATGCTAAAGTTTGCGGCCAAGATAGCTCCTAGAGGGCTTTATACTTCAGGAAGAGGCTCTACTGCGGCTGGACTTACTGCAGCTGTAATTAGGGACAAAACTGGTATAATGATGCTCGAAGCAGGAGCAGTCGTATTGGGCGATCAAGGATTGGTTTGCATAGATGAATTTGACAAGATGAGACCGGAAGATCGGTCTGCATTGCATGAGGTAATGGAACAACAAACTTGTTCTGTTGCGAAAGGAGGAATTGTTGCTACGTTGAATGCAAGAACATCTATTCTGTCAGCTGCCAACCCAATGTATGGAAAATACGATCCTTTCAAAAATATTACTGAAAACGTCAATCTCCCTATCCCCCTTCTTACGAGGTTCGATCTTATTTTTGTGGTTCGCGACACCCCGGAAAGAGAAAAAGATAGTCGAGTTGCCAGCCATATCCTGGAAATCCATCGAGATACTAATCGAGCTGCTCAACCTGCAATTGATACCGAATTACTTAGTAAATATTTGGCATATGCAAAGCAAGTCGAGCCTGCTCTATCCAATGAAGCTATGGATATAATTAAGGACTATTACATGAAAATGCGAAACGTCGAAGCCGAGGGAATGATTACAGTTACTCCTAGACAACTTGAAGGACTTGTGAGGTTAGCAACTGCCCGAGCCAGATTGCTGTTAAAGGATACAGTGGAAGCTGATGATGCCGAACGTGCAATATATTTGGTGCAAAGAATGCTCGAGACGGCTGGTATGGATGTGAATACTGGGAAGGTAGATCTAGGAGTACTTCACGGTAAACCACACAGCGAAGTCTCTAAACTGAAGCTATTTATAGAGATATTTAACGCCCTTGCAGGCGAAGATAAGAATGACGTGAGCGAAAGAAATTTCATTGACGAACTCATAAATACTGGAAAATTTACGGAAGACGAGGCCAAGACGTATCTAAGAAAAGCCATGCAAAACGGCCAAATCTTCGAACGAAAAGCGGGATTCTATGCGAAGGCTTGAACTCGACCTGTCTAGATACGACTGGTTTATCGCTTAAATATAATATTATCAACGTAAATTCATTGTCATCGTAATTGAATTAGATTTATCGATTATATCACAGTATAAAGTTTCTCCGAATGTACCATTGAAGACAATGAAAATGTGTTCAGCAGAATGAAAATTGGAGGTATGTAAGAAGAGCTGGTCCTTTAAAGTATATGTATTCCGATCAATACTACTACACGTTGTTTATGACAGACGTCTTTAGATACAATTTTTTCGAGGCCACATTTCTGACGTACTACTATGTATACAATCAGTTCATTTACTCAAAATAAAGTAATGGTTAATAGCAGAAGTTAGACATGTTCATGATTGTGGTGATGCGTATTATGGCCGATAGCATTATGCCAAATCATCAACCTTGATGGACAATAGCAGAAGAATTTCTAACAAATGTTAAATACACTTCCTTCCTAAGTAAGACCGAGGATGCGTCGTAGTATTCTTGTCGTCATTATATGTGTCATAATTGTATTATCAGGGGTGTTGATAGTAGTATATGGTTTTAACGTATTTTCTGCAGATTACAATCTTGAATTAGATCCTCTTAAGGATGAGCAAAATCTCTTTAGTACCGCTAGAGTCGCACTTTCCAATACAGGTAAGCTTCCCCTGACTAACGTAGTAATAAATTATGGTGGACAAATTACTGAGTCAGTAGATTCAATTTCACCTGGACAGAAATTGCTGTTATCACCGCCTGGGAATGTCCCACTCGACTTCGTTACTGTCACTACTGGCGAGGGACTGAATCTGACGAAGGTGTATAGAACACCCATCAAACTACCAGGAATGATGGGATCGTAGTTCCGGCCAAAGTGTGATACCGACTGCACTTCTTGAGTAGATTAGCTACATCTGCATCCATGGCCCTCATTGAAAGGAAATTACATGGATCGTACAATGTGCAATGCGCCGTTCAACGTTGTAGGCAGGATAAATGCACATAAATGAGATGAAACCTACAAAATAATACCTCTATATGACAAATTCCTATTTGGATATTGATAATAGCAGCCACTTATAGCAATTTACCCTTTCTAATAATATGCAAGATTTAAGAAAAAAAACAGCTGAGCTATTCTCACTAAGCAAGACTTAGCGAAATTTAATACGCACCTGTTCGATCATTTTGTTGTTACTAGCTATGTTTACAGGAATTATTGAAGGGCTTGGTGAGGTGAGATCTATCTCCAGTCTGAATAGGGGATCGGGTCGGCCTGCCCACATGAAGCTAACACTGAAATTCCCACAAAAACTATTGAAAGGGCTGAAGTTGGGTGACAGTATGAATCTCAATGGAACTTGTTTAACAGTTATGAATAAACGGAACCAAATGGTCGAATTCGAATTAGTGCGAGAGACTACTAAGAGATCAAAGATGGGACAATTGAAAAAGGGAGACTTGGTCAATATTGAGAGAAGCCTACGGTTAGGCGACAGACTTGGTGGACACATCATTTTAGGGCATACAGATGGGATTGGAATTATTGATGAAGTTAAAAGAAAGGACACAGAGACAAAAATGTGGATCGCATGTGAGGATCCTTCACTCATGCCTTATATTGCCCAGAAAGGCTCAATTGCCATTGATGGGATAAGTCTCACCTCAAATGATGTGGATGGGAAGAAGAATAGATTTGCCGTTTCACTTATACCCTTTACGCTGGAAAATACTACCTTAGGTTTAAAGCAACGTGGAGATTTGGTAAATATAGAGATTGATGTACTATGCCGATATGTGATTAATTACCAAAATATTGGTAATAACTAAAAAATTAGTAAGATATATAACAAATTGATGTCGACTAGTATTCGGTTGTATTCACTCGAAGATGCAATAGTCGCATTCTCAGCTGGCAAATTTGTACTTATACATGATGACAAAGGGAGAGAGAATGAGGTAGATATGGTGATCGCAGCGGAGTTCGTAACCCCTATGCACGTTGGCATTATGCGCAGGAATGCAGGAGGTTTAATTTGTACTGCCATCACCCACGAAGCTGCATCAAAACTGGGCTTAATGTACATGCATGACATCTTGGAACATATGTCTGCTACTGCTCCTAATCTTTCAAAGCTTGTATTCAGCAAGGCACCATACGGTGATCGATCAGCTTTTTCTATTTCCGTGAACCACCGTGATACTTATACTGGCATTACGGATTACGACAGGGCATTAACAATTAATGGAATTGCAGAGGTGTGTAGAAACATTGATTCTGATGGGCAGGAAAGATTCTCCAATTCCTTCAGGGCTCCAGGACATGTTCCGATCTTGATCGCATCGAAGGGACTACTTAATCACAGAATAGGCCATACTGAACTGTGTATGTATTTGGCTCAAGTCTCAGGGCTTACTCATTCAGTCGTCATGTGCGAAATGCTTGACATAAATACACATCGTGCATTGACCATTGATGGCGCTCAAAAGTATGCTAGGGAAAATAACATCCTTATACTTGAAGGCAGCCAACTAACAAATTATGCAAAGGCGGTATAATGAAATTCTTTGGACAAGATCAGCATAGCCATAGTTGTATCTGAATTTAATAAAGAAATCACTTATAAGATGTCTGATCTTGCAAAAGAAAACATTTTCAAGCAAGATGATGTTACATTGAGCTATTTGTGTTTTGTTCCTGGATGTTACGACATGCCCCTAGTCATTAACGAGTTATTAAAACGAAGGGATGTTGATGCTGTTATCACACTCGGGGCAATTATCAAAGGTGAAACAAAACACGACGAGGTAATTGCAAATAGTGTAGCCAAGAGCTTCATCGATCTTTCATTAAAGTATAGGAAACCTGTCATACTTGGCATTGGTGGGCCAGATATGACTCTTGAACAAGCAAAAGACCGAGTTGAAATTATTTCCTCAAGGACGGTTATTGCGGCAGTTAATATGGCACGACGCCTAAAAAAATTAAAAAACCAAAGATCTGGTTTGAGTACTTCTCCAAAAGTGATAGTGTAGATAGGCATGCATTTAACAGTAATCAAGATTGACAGGTATGGTCCATGGACTCTGACCCTTGGTAGCGATCGTGAGTCAGTGCTTCAAATGCTTCAAGCAAGGATCTATTTTGATATCCAACGGTTATTTTCTGAAAAACACTGTATTGTATACCCTAACAGATTTGATGAATACTTTGCTATCACCAATGGATTGCTAATTTCAGATTTAGTAGATATACAAGGAGAGCTTACCAAATTATATCCACAGCTAACATTTTCGATGGCCTTAGGTTACGGTGAAACTCCTACTCAGGCAGACAGAAGCGCCTTTGATGCTCGAAAGAATGGTGTTCAAATCGCTTCCCGAGGAATTTATGGACACGACTTACATGAAAACCAACTAGGTAATCATATGACTGATATCCGGATAATGCATATCGATGTGAGTGGACTCAGTAAATTGAACTTGGAAATGTCTCCTTATCAAGTAACATCAATGATTTTCGGTATATATTCACGTTTAGTTGATAAATTTATTGAAAAGGATTGCCTTACATTTTATCTTGGAGGGGATAATTTTATGGTGGTAGCAAGCAATATACTCAAGGAGGAAGTAGAAAATATACTGCTTGGAATTACAGAAGAGACGCGTATTCCTCTTAATTGTGGGATCGGAAAAGGAAAAACAGGGCGAGAAGCCGCTATGATTGCAACAAAGGCTTTGGACAAAATTAGAGAATTTAGAGATAAAGGTACTTACGTTTCAATCTATGAGATATAATAATGCCTGTTTTCATAAAGAACGCAAGTCTTCTGAGAGGACCAGATCTAGTATTTGTTGAAAAGGGAGTCATCCAGATCTCTGACAATGGTATCATTACTAAGGTTGGGATTGGTGAAGAACTTAGCCCCATGGATAGGGGATCATCGATTTTTGATGCGGAAGGTCTTTTGCTACTTCCGGGGTTCATAAATGCTCACACACACGTCGGTGATTCTGTTGCAAAGGATTTTACCTCAAATCCCGATTTGTCGTCGACTGTCGATCCAATTGTCGGTATAAAACACAAGATCCTTTCGAGAACTGATCCCATTCACCTAGAGGCATTCATGAGAAATACTGCGGTCTCAATGTTAAAAAGTGGAATCGCAGCCTTTGCTGATTTCCGTGAGGGAGGTCTGGATGGCGTAAAATTATTAAGGAGAGCTATCTACGGTTTAAAAATTAAACCTTTAATCTTGGGTAGAATAGAGAAATACTTTGATGGTCCTTATCCCCAATCTAACTCAGGCATCGACAAAGAGGGATCATCGGCAGATTCTTCCGTCTTACCTAGGCAGGTATTCGAGGTGCTTGATGTATCGGATGGACTCGGAATAAGTGGGTCGAATGAAAACACCAATGGCTCGCTAACAGACTATTCGAAGGCGGTTAGAAATTACAATAAAACAAGTAACATCGAGACCAGGAGATTGCTTGCAATCCATACTGCCGAGTCTCAGGAAACGACCGCTCTGTCTATTAGGAAGTTTGGGTTGACTGAAGTTGAAAGAGCAATCAAGTTCCTCCAGCCTGACTTCGTTGTACATATGACACAAGCGACTGATAGGGAAATTGTTGCTATAGCGACAAATAAAATAGGTGTAGTGGTGTGTCCTAGATCCAACGGATTACTAGGTTGTGGCATTCCTAGAATTGTTGATATGATGAACAACGGTTGCATAGTCGGATTAGGAACCGATAACGTTATGCTTAACTCTCCAGATTTATTCAAGGAAATGGACTACATTTGGAAAGTTACTAGGGCCATAGATGCAAATCAGATAACCGCACGGGATATATTGAAAATGGCTACTGTTAATGGAGCTCAAATTCTCCACCTGAATTCTGGCTGCATCGAACCTGGTCGATCCGCAGACTTGGTGTTTATTGATAAAAGACATGTTGACCTCTATCCAATCCACGATCCTTATGCAGCTATAGTACAAAGGGCTGGTCCAAGTTCGATCATGGGTATGATGATAAACGGAGAATTTGTAACAGTAAATTCGTGAAAAGGGCAGTTAGGCAATTGAAAATCATTATTATTGCAGCAATGACAGCTGACGGAAAGATAGCTACGAGAAGGGGAAATTCAGCTATCTCGTCAAATGCTGATTTGAAGAGACTACATCAATTGAGGAATTCTGCAGATGCAGTAATGGTTGGTATTTCTACAGTATTAGTAGATGATCCACAGCTGACAGTTAGGTTTGGCATGGGAGGCTCAAGATCCCCAGCAAGGGTGGTAGTCGATAGCACCGGGAGGATTCCTTCTAATTCCAAGCTCCTGAAAAAAGCTAATGTGACAAAAACAATAGTGGCTGCTTCCAATAGGATTACTACTGATAATATCCATCGAATAGAGAATTCAGGCGCAAAAGTTCTAGTTGCAGGACGAAATAAAGTTGAGCTTAGAAAGGTTTTCCATATTTTAGAAAAAATGGGTTATAAGAGAATTTTAGTAGAGGGAGGCGGAGAGCTAAATTGGTCCATTCTAAAACTTGGTATTGTTGACGAACTAATAATCACTATATCTCCTCGGATAGTTGGCGGGAGAACTGCAACAACATTAGTAGAGGGTGAAGGTTGTAATCGGATTTCTGAAGGGATGTCATTAAAGCTTAGAGATGTAAAAAGGCATGCAAACGGGGAAATAACCTTATTCTATGAACTCTAACCCTTGATCATCCCATATCTATGATATGTGCATCACATATTCGAAACATAATTTGTGCTCTATGGTTTGGTACGAATTTGACGTGAGCGAAAGGCCTGCTTTTGGTTGATAAAATTAAAATTAGTCAACATAGTCAAATGTACGATGATTAGGAAAGAATTATCTAATAATTGTAAAAATGGAAATCATATTGATTGCAAAGAATGCGTGTGCAAATGTCATATCCCTGGTACTATGGAATACATGTCACGAAATATAGCACGGTTAGAGAAAGAGCGTCCTGGGTTGGGCGAATCACTTCCGGCGTTCACGCAGTAGAATTACATGTTTCACATTCAATAGAAGCGAGAAAATATTTAGCCTTAGGTCAAATAGAGATATAGCGAGAGTTCCTATCCTGAGTCAAGACGTAAAAAGCGCCTGACTCTCTATCCTATCATGGACTTCTTTACTTTGAATGTATTTTAAACAAGTGATTCAAAATCGACTTAACAATGCTTATTGATTGATGCCTTTTTGACATCTCGAGAAATCAGATGACTAACTCCGTTCGTTCTGTAGGGACTATTGTATCATACTTGACAGGTCCAAGTTGAAGAACTCCTTCAAAATTCCAATATAAGCTTTTACAGGGGGAGGTACTTCGCTTTCGCATGCAATACCTATGTTCCAAGCGTTTATCCAGATGACCATGCATTGAATCATGGTTACGAATCGTTGGTACTCTCCAGGGACAACATCCATTTCTGTAACATATCTACTTGCTATGTTCCATGATCCTGTAAAGTCTAGGCACTTGGTACCGTGAATGGTTTCGATCTGCTCCTGCAAGTCTTTATAATATTCAAAAGGTTTCATAGTCATGAAGAACGGAAAATTTACTTTTGATGGTTTAATCAATCCAAGTGGAGATAGAATTGTTAGTACCCTGATGTTATCCTTTGTCTCTTTTTTAAATTTCGCCGTCATTTGATCTGCAATCTGTTCATCATTAAACCAGAACAAAACTACTGTTGCGTCAGAAAGACTAACGTTTCTAATGTCATCAACAATTATTTGCGCATTCTCCAGTCTTTTTATCCTTTTTTTTGCCACAGAGGCAATATCATCTCTTTTTTCCACACCTATTGAACGTTTCACGCCAAACTCTTTGGCTGCTACTTCCACTGTATTTCCAGCGCCACAACCAAGGTGATAAAATATATCTTCATTGTTAACCTCTCCGAACCTAAAGATCTTTCTTATTACACTTTCAGGTAAGAATATATCATCACCCGTGAGTACATTCTCCGGCAATGAGGACACAAACTCTGAAATGTCCAATCTAAGTTTCTAGATTTCATGATTATAAATACCATCGTCTTAAACCTATTAACCTACAACTATGTGACCTAGTCCAAGCAGATAGGAATTATCGCAGAGGGAAGCTGCTTTTTGCCTACTACATTTCCAAATGCAGATTTGGAAAGAATAAGGATCAGTGAAATCACCGAGACCACCTGACATAGCGGAAGCACAAGGTTATCTTATCTGCTTACAAAACCTGGGCATCTATAAATTACAAGCTTAGGTCGTTCACAGAAATTTAAGCTTCGCAAAATTTGGTTGAATCAGCAATTGAACTGATAATCATCACTAAAGTCAGATCGCTGCGTCATCTCTATTTCACAAACCAATTCAATTCGATTACGATAAAATTGAAAAGATTTTAAAAAAATTGTAAAAAAAGTTGCGGTAGTTAAGGTAATTTGATCGCTCGCTACGATTAACCTTCTTCCCAGCCCTTTTCAAATACACCATTTTTGTGAAGAGGAACTGGCGCACCTGAAGTGTATTCCATAGGCCTCATCCAGAAAATAGCATGGGTTGGACAGACCCCTATGCATGCTCCATCTGATATGCATCGTTCAGGGTAAAAGATAAATGCTTTTCCTCTTTTCCATCCCTCTACCGGCTTTACCCTCAGTACATCTGGACCTAAAGCTGTACAAATCTCTACGCAGAGAGCACAACCAATACATCTCTGTTCGTCTACATCTGGAAGTATAGCAATTGGCATCTTCTAATTCACTAATGGTGCATCTCTCTAAGAGTATTTAAACACTATGTCAATTGTAAAACAGTGTTATATCATCTAATGAAATGAAGAAATAAAAAACAAATACGAAAATTTACCAGAATTTATTTACTTATTTATTTTTTTGTCATTCTAAGAACGTCTACTTGTCCGCTGTGTAGCCAATCTTTTAGCTCTTCGTGACTTGGCTTGGCATCATGTTTCCCAGCTAAATGGAGATGCAATAGTACATAGTTAACCTGATTTAGCAATGGTTTGTTTTGCTCATCACCCTGTCGACTCTTCCTTTTCAAATCGTCAGGAACAGTAGCCCACCATTCTTCGAATTTTCTAACCATATGTCCAAATCCTATTGGAAGTTAATAAGCCTTTTGGGAACATGCAAGATTCTATTTTACTTTATCGAGTTGGATATATTAGTTGTTTACAGATATAACAAACAAAGGTAGATTTAGAAGCATATGCCTTTCGATGGCCAGGACTTGGTTAATGCATATCAAGAATATCTAAATTTTATTAGACGTTCAAGCTATCAAGATCACGCTAGATATATTTTTCCTTTCTTTGAAGGTACGTACTTTACCTACCGCAAAATAGATGTATTAAGGATCGTTACTATTGCAAGATCAATATCACCCGACCCGCAATACCTGGACATAGGCTGTGGATACGGCGACTTTCTTAACAAAGTCATTCGGTATATCCCTAGCGCCATCGGTATAGAAAAAGATTCAACAATTTACTATCAGTTGAAAAGACCCAAACCTGAACACATTATTTCACTCCCAATGGAATGTATGACCCAACCAGTAGATGTCGCATTTGTCGGATGGATGGAGCCTGGAGTAGATTTCAGGCATCGTGTAGCTGAAATAGCTAAATGCGTCATAACGACGTTCGACCAAGGTGGACAATGCGGTATCCATGGTGGTTGTGAATATGAAGAGTTCGGTTACCGCCGCGTTGCTTGGTGGCGGACCCCTTCATGGATTGATGTAAATCATGAGTTAATGAACAGATACTATACGCAACGGTTGACTGATAACAGTGTCCTCAGAAATTCATTGATAAACCTTCGATCTGCACACAACCTTTGGTACGTCTATGCGCGCGACGAAAACATCAAAAACAAAATCAAAACGGACTTGATGAATTGGTTAGAGAGAGAATGCCCCCTTTCACAGACTGAAAAATTTGATTTTGAGCACATACTTGAACAATGTGGATTTCAATACGATATTAGGCTACCTTCAGCGCATCCAAGCGATAAGCTGTGGGAAATACACTTTGATTAATTTTCAGTTTCAAGCGATCATTGGGGGATTTAATGGTATATGAAAAGCGCTAAAAGCAAGTGTTGATAGAATTTTTCCACATTAAATCATTTCGCTTGCGCCTTCCAGATTTACCAAATGAACCATCAGTGATCCGGGTAGCTTCACCTTCATTAATGCGGACTGAAATATTGAATATCTGCTACCACCATCCATGTCTCTTATCTCGATATATGTACCTGTAAAATATCAATAGATAATTTCATAAATGAATCCAAAGTCTATTAATCAAGTCGTTAATTGGGTGACAATATTTCGGATTCGTTTAGATTGGTCATAACTGGGAATCCAGGCGTTGGTAAACACACCGCGGCATTTGAGCTAAGGAAAATTTTGGACTTGGCGGTGATTGATATTAATGATTTGGCCGTTAAACATCATGCCTTTTTGCAAATGCCTAGCTTAGAAATTGATTCAAAGAAGATAGCAACTATAATAAAGTCTAAGCTTGGAGAATCGCGAAGGACAGTCATAGTGGGACATCTAGCGCCTTATGTCCTGAAAAAGGAATGGATCGACCTAGCAATAGTACTGCGGAAGTCCCCATACGCCATTCTTAGCACATTAAAAAACAGAAAATATTCTGCCAAAAAGATAAAAGAAAATGTAGCCAGCGAAATTTTAGGAATAATATTGTACGACTCGATTCAACACTTTGGAAAAGAAAAAATCGCTGAGTTAGATACGACTCTATCTAATCCGGCCGAGGTTTGTGTAAAGATAATTTCCTTATTAAATGGTAAAACAGGTAGAGAAATTGGAGTTGTGGACTGGCTAACTATGGTATACGAAAAAGGTGATGTAGGACGATTCCTAGAGTATTCGTAATTTCTAGGACCGTCGTGTCGTCTGGTGAATACTTTGAGTCAACCGATTATGGCCCCAGGAATTATAATATAATTTAGTCACATCCCATTGTAATTCAAATATATATATCCAAGTCTATAAAGCCGGTGTAAAGATCATGTCCACAGTGTTAATACGCAAATTCGGCGAAGAAGCGATTCAGTTTCTTGGTAAAAAGGTTTCTGTAGAAACATCAGATCAGAGAGTATATAAAGGAACATTAACCGGCATCGACGAGAGACTTGACTTGGTCCTAAATGACGTTGAAGGTACTGGAATACTGAAAATGATAATCAATGGTGTATATGTAAAGGAAATAAAGCTAATGGAAAAGCCCTTTGATTTTAAAGCCCTTTCCGAAAGACTTTCCAAGGTATTTCCTGGTCTTGTAAGAATTAGAGAAGATGTAGGCGCGATTATAGTAATGGATAAGATAAAAGTCACAGAAACGGGGGTAGAAGAAGGATCTGGTTTAGCAGCCGATAGAGTCAGAGTAATATATGATGAGTTCATGAGGGAGAACAGGAAGTAAAGTTGTCCTTTGAGGTCAGATATACTGACCTAGCTGGAAGAATTGGGCAATTGAAGACACTGCATGGGGTCCTCGAAA
>DASSCH010000024.1:0-7542 GCA_035697905.1 Nitrososphaeraceae archaeon | reverse complement strand
GTCTATAGAATTCGTTGACTATCCTCTTCTGATTAGGTTGAATCCAAATATTCCTTGGAAGACTAGAGGCAACGGGGCAGTATGCCTGAGGTTCAGGACTTCATGTCATGAGGATGTTTTGGAAACAATAATGGATTTAGTCCACAAAGAAAATCTGGTAGCAACCGGCTCTAATCCGGGAATAGCAATGTACCGTGGGGAAACAATACCTTACAGTATTCAGTGCTTTGCTCGTAATGCGTTATACATGGTAGTAAGCAGGAAGACGGCAAAAGAATTAGCTAAACGTCATAATATTCGTTTTTTCATAGATGGGAATGGACAAGGACTGGTTGGATCTATTGCGGCAATTGGCACGCTTCTACTAGATGACCACACTTTCGAAGCCGTGGCCTATAGAGAACATGAAAAATGTGGATCGGTAAGAAAACTCGATAGTGCACAAGTAGTTAAATGTGATGCAGAAACGTTTCCTTACACCTTCAATAACTACGATAAGGCACACCATAGGGTACTAATTCTACCTCACGGACCAGATCCTGTTTTCTGTGGGGTAAGAGGTGAAAGTGCAGAGGTAGTGTGTTCAGCGCTCAGCAAATTAAAGATTAGCGAGAAACTTGAAGGATATATGGTGTTTAGAACAAATCAGGGAACAAATCAGCATCTTCTAAATGAGGTCGGGTTCACAGACATTAAATGTTACACAGCAGGTTTCAACCAATGTAAAGTCGATTCGAGGCCCAGGGTGATTGAAGGTGGCCATGCAATGTTCAGAGTTAGGGATCTCATTGGCGCAGTTGTTAATGCTGCGGTCTATGAACCGACAGATATGGTAAGTATCGCATCCAAACTAGAAGTGGGCGACGTCATACGGATAGGTTTTGGTGTCAGGAAGTCCAGTTCCAAGCATCCAAAAGTACTAAATATAGAATATTTGCAAGTGTTAGAGACCAATGAAATCTTTGAAAGTGTCAACCCCCTCTGCTTGACCTGCAACAAGCGGATGAAATCAGAGGGAACTAACAAAGGATTTCGTTGTCGAAAATGCGGTCATCGCAATAGAGAGGCTAGAAAAATCTCGATTCTAAAACCTCGAATGATAGAAACCAAGCTCATTGTCCCGACTCCACGGGCTCACAGGCATCTAACTAAACCAATTCATCGTTACGGAATAGAGAAGAGAGAGAAAAGTAATTCGGAATTAAATTTGTGGTCGGCGTGGTTCTCTAAATGTAAAACTTAGTCCTGTTGGCGTCTGACGAGAACGGTTAGTCATGTACAAAATATGTTAATGACAATATTGTGAACACATGATAGCGGGGGGTTGATTTGAACTTACGGCATGTACGTGTGAACGTAACAAGTAACCGCTCTGCGGGTTATGAGCCCGCCGGGATAACCTAACCTTCTCCTTGGAGAATCTGGCTTCCCCACCCCGCTAAAAATGCATCAGGGATGAGATAATATATCTTTATTTGTCTCCGAAGTCGACATCGAAAAAACGGTTAGAATAGAGTAACTTTACCTAGCAAATTGCGTATCAGCTAATTTTGCCGCAGTTCACCTTTATGATTAGTCGAGCTTTTTCTGAAGGTCATAAAGAATCATGTCGTAGACCGCCGGGATAGATATGATGTTTCATCTGGCTTTGAATTTGAATAGCCCGATATTCAAGGTAAATTTAAGGAGGTGATATCACCTAGAACAAAGGATAAGACGGTATGCAAACTCATCTTGATTTTGGCAGGCAACTTATTCTAAGTGCATTTTCTTGTCCAGTACTAAATTTCCTGGAAAATGAATACATGCGGCGATTGTTGATGCCCTTTTCTTTTGCAGAGCGCTTCATGATCAGCCATTTGGGAGATGCCTTTATTGGGGTCCTTCAGAGTATGTCCTCCAAAATGTCCCATCGCGATATCTAAGGGGTGCTACTAACTAATAGATTCCGTTCCAGGATACGGCAACTAAAACCCTCTTCATCACATTACGCCAATTGATTTGACAAGAAAAGATAACTTGATTTTCTAGGCAAATCATTAGAAACTCTGATGGAGCGATACCCATACTTCATTGAAGGAGATGCGGACACTGTTATCGATCGCCTTTCACTAATGCCTGAACATAGGAAGAAATATAGGCTTATAGTTACCTCCCCTCCCTACTACAAGCACAGAAAATATGGTGATGATGATAGGGAGCTGGGCAGAGAAACCTCCGATCGTGCATTTGTTGATCGGCTTATCATGTTATTTGCAAAATGTAGGAGGCTTTTACGTGATGATGGAAGTCTGTGGGTTGTAATCGGGGATAGCAGAAAAAATTATGGCAAGCTCTTAATTCCTCACCGTCTCACTGCTGGTCTAGTCAAAGAAGGTTACATTCTTCGAGAGGACATCATATGGTACAAGAGAAATAACGTAGTTTCTGGTTCTCAAATTAACTTCTCGCAGGCTTATGAATACGTTCTTTTCTTCTCAAAACGTACTAATTGTTTTACCAATATGGATTCGATAAGAACCAAGGGGAATGAAGCAAGGGAAGGTCGAAATAAAAAGCCACCCCTAAATATGGTACAATTTGGTCCACTCCGACCAGACAAAAAAAAAATTGCCCGCATACTGGAAAAAATTGCAAAATGGAGCTCTACTTTGACGACGGAATTTTTGCCGTCTACAAGTGAAATAGCGAGAGCATACGGCTACGACCCCGAAAAATATTGTCCCACATGCTATCGCAAGTTTAAACGTCATGCAACGAGGAATAGAACTGGAGATCACAAGCATTATCCTATATTTGCAGTGTGCAATTTCAGAGGCAAGAATCCAGGAAATGTGTGGGATATTTCCACTAAGGCTCATCATGGAAATGAACACTTTGCAATATTTCCTGAAGAGCTTGTGGAGAGGATAATTAGATTTGCAACGCAAAAAGGAGATTGGGTGATGGATCCGTTCTCAGGAAGAGGGACTACAGGTATTATTTGTAAAAAATTGGAAAGACGGTTTGTAGGCATTGACCTCTATCCCCATAACATCGCAAACTCAAAGAGGAATGTTCAAAAAGCGTAAGCTGATGACTATGAACAACGCTATAACATTGCTTTCATATGTCATTCCTATCTTGACCGCGAACTTTTATATTACCAGATTTGGTTCATCATCAAAAGCAACAACATGCGTGCTGCGGTTTTCTACTCTCCAAATAATATTTCGTTAGAAGAAAGGGATCATCGATATCCCTTAAGTCATTCTCAACAGGGAGGGGTTTTAGTTAGGATGAATGCATGCGCAGTTTGCGGATATGATGTAAATGTTTATAGGAATGGACATAACAAAGTAAGGGCTCCCGTGGTTCTAGGGCATGAGATTTGTGGGGAACTAGTAGAATCTTCGAATTTTTCAATATCACGTTCTTATCCAGATGAAGATGTTTGCAAACTTGATCTAGTTGAAGGTACACGGGTAGTACTTTCACCCGTTGTACCTTGTTTGACTTGTATGTATTGTGATACCGGACAATACAACCTATGCACTAACCTTGGAGAAATTGGATCTTCTATAGATGGAGGATTTGCCGAATTTGTACGCATTCCAAACAATACTCTGAGAATTGGAGGGGTCGTCCCACTCCCAAAATCTCTTACCAATGAAGAATCGACATTGATTGAGCCTCTGGCTTGTTGCCTTAACGGCTTTAAGCGCATCAATTCTTTCATCAATGATCGATCTGGAGATAAAACATTTGTGATACTTGGAGATGGACCAATTGGGCTCATTCACTTGCAGCTTGCAAAATATCTATTCGGTGCTAAAGTGATAGTAGTCGGACGAGTAAAACATCGATTACGAGCAGCAAGAGACATGGGAGCTGATGTTGTGATAGAGCTCGAGGAGAATAGCAACTCACCAACTTGTGCTATTAAAGAGGTGTTAGACCTGACTGATGGAAAAGGGACAACTGTATCAATAATAGCCACTCCAAATCCTGACGCGTTAGAGGTAGCTGCTGGAATCGCTTCTAAGAATTCTATTATTAATATCTTCGCAGGGATGCCAAAGCATCCAAGTTTTCAACTGGATCCCAACTGGGTTCACTATAATCAGATTGCTCTTATTGGAAGTTTCAGTGCTACGCCTAAATTGATTCATGAATCAATTGCGCTTGCAACCAAAAGCCGGGGGGTTAACCTTTCTTCGATCATCACTCATCGGTGTAAGCTCGACGAAATATATAAGGCGCTTGAAATTACTGAAGAATTTTTGGGCTTACGCGTAGTAATAAATTCCTTCTAAATCATTGCTTTTGATTCCATCGATGGGCTTTTGACAAAAAATGATGCAAATAAAATGCTTAATAAGATTCGGACTGTAAATAGAGAATAGTTTTGTACTGAGAGATTTCGTTAATTTTCTCATATAATAGCTGACAATTTCCTTGTACTTGAGCCATCATCAAGTGATTGAATCTGGGCTAGCATATCTAATAGTATCAAAATAAAGTCATTCGTCTATGAAATAAAGCGGGAATTCTAAATAAATACAATCATTTAACGTAGTAGGTGGGCATCCGAAACAAGTACTAAAAGGTCCCCGTCCTGACCTTGTAAGAATACTACGCTGAAATAAGGATACTGAAAGGGACTCGTTGACAAATTAGTACTTATGCGGATGTTTGTAAATAGAAGGATTCAAATCACTCCGCTGAAATAACGATTTGATTCGTTTCACACCGTTTATCGCTGATATGAATTCAGCCGTTGTATGAGAGACTAGGCTATGCCAGTCTTTATCGATTACCATTCGACTTCGGATTTGAGTGCCTGACAATTCCCTTCTTTTACGTAATCTTGGTTGCGCTACCTTTACCCCCCTCTCGGTAAAGAGGTATTTCGTAAAAGGGTCATTTGTATAAACCATGTCATATCGAGGCACAAGTAAGTCCATTTGATACGTCCAGAGATAATGAACATCGGTATCTGGGACCGGGATCAATATAATCTTGTGCTCATCAATTTCTCGCTCTGCGGTTAGAGTCTCACGGATCATCTCTATACGTTCACCTGCTGTAAACGGATTCCTAAATTCATGGCTCCTTTGGGAACTTCCGACCACTATTATCAATTCGTCTACATCTTTAGACGAATCTCTCACAGCCGACAAATGGCCCAAATGGAACGGTTGGAACCTTCCCACAAGAATCCCTCTTGTAACTGCCATAGCTTATTACCCCCATAGATGGAGGTCAAATTTAAAGGAACATACTGAGCATTAGATTATTGAAAACAAGCCAACAATTTCATGTCGTAGGAATCCACCGTTCTTCTTTTGAATCAGTTTTCGCGCGTAGGATCCGAGGGATTTGGAAGTGGTTTTCGAACAAGAACTGGCAGGAATACCTGTGAGTTGACCTTTGGAGAAAAAAGACTTATCGCAATTGAATTGACTTTAAGTCATTAGGAAATTATTTAGTATCGAATACTATTAGATAAGCTCTTGTTGTCTTTTTGCTTGGATTTTTACTATAAAAATATGGATTTGGAGAGAGGAAAAATATAGCAAATAAAACAATTTACTTTAATATGCCAACGATCCTACTATAATCATTGTTTCCTGTTCGCAAGAAGGAAAAAGACTCACTAACCAGGAATAGGCAGCAAAGTGTTCCGTATGGCCCTTGGTTCAATGATCTAAGCAAACTGACAAATGAAGAACTTATGCGTATGTACAACGTAATTGCAACAGGATCATACGAGTTTGCAAAGAATGCTTGGTATTTTCCAATAGGAGGTGATCAGAGGTGTCCGATAATGATCGCAAAAGGCTATAAGCTTCCAATTACATCAAATGAGATGATAGATTTTCAAGATATTGCTCTAAGCCTCGAGAAACAATTTAAAGAATTTGTCGATGCATGGGACTACGGAAAAATTACGATAAGAGATATAGAGTCTGCCATACTTGAGTTGTTCGAAGTCAGAAGCATCAAGATTATTCAAGATTAAATAGGAATAGCCAGCATATTTCAGAAAACTGTCAACTCTATGGACATTTCCACTAGTTCTGGGGGTAAGACGATTCATTCATACAACATGACCTCCTACCCCAGAAAGAAGCCTTCATAATATTATGACTCAGATTCAGTAATTCAAGTCTAGACCTCAACTTTTTGATCATTTTTCTCCAAAAGTGAAATCCCTAATCATGTTCGTCACGTCGTGGCCAGGAATTGCGGACAAGGTCTGCACAACACCTTAGAGCGTTCCCCAAACAATTAATACCCTATAAAATGCAGGAATTATTCAAAATCGCTGTGGGTAATTGACGATGAGGGACCTGAAAAATAATGTACCCGATTCTAAACTAGGAATGAATTACAAAAATGTTTCACCTGGAGACTTGGTAGTCGTAACTACACAGAACGGAGATACATTTCAAGGTACCCTTATGCCTAGATATGCATCAATGGATAAGAATCATGTTGTCTTAAAATTAAAGAGCGGATATAATTTAGGGATTTCATCTTCCAAGATAAAGTCTATTCGTAAATCTGAATACAATTCGATTGCTGCTACAAACATTAGAGATACTGCTAAGCCAAGGCGACAAATAGAGAAAGAAGATTTGCAGCCTCTTCACAAGATTGCACTAATTGGCACCGGGGGCACAATTGCCAGTAAAGTAGACTATCGGACAGGAGCAGTAAGTGCTGCATTGTCTGCCTCTGAGATCTATGATGCTGTACCAGAGCTGAGAGAGTATGCATCTATAGACGCTGATTTCGTGTTCAATGAATATAGCGAAAATCTTGAGCCTCATCATTGGGCTGAGATCGCCAACAGGGTCGCTGAGAAAGTACGGAGTGGCGACTATAGAGGCATAGTGGTCTCACATGGTACCGATACGATGCACTATACAGCTGCTGCATTGAGTTTTGCTCTTCATAACCTGCCTATTCCGGTAGTTTTAGTTGGATCTCAAAGATCATCGGATAGGCCCTCTTCCGACGGGGCGCTTAATCTTATAGGAGCCACGATATTCGCGATAAAATCTCCTTATGCTGGAGTGTTTGTTGCGATGCACGGAAGCACCTCTGATGACTCTATCTCCTGTCATTTGGGAACAAGGGTTAGGAAGAACCATACTAGCCGACGAGATGCATTTGAATCAATAGACAGATTGCCTATCGCCACAGTGAGCAATGCAGAGGTGAAGATAGTGTCACAGTTTGTTAACATGGATATTCCGAACCGTCTTAAGAATTACAATACAAGCTTCTCTAAAAAACTCGAGAATAATTTCGAAGTCAAGTCGAAATTTGATCCTAGGGTTACTCTAATAAAGTACTACCCTGGTCTAAATCCAAACTTAATTGGATATTCAGTCAACACGGGTTGCAGAGCAATCGTTCTTGAAGGGACTGGTTTAGGACACGTAGGAAGAAAATTCTTCCCTGAGGTCGCAAGAGCCATTAAATCAGGTGTGCTGATTTTTATGACATCTCAATGTATCTGGTGAAGGACGAATATGAAAGTCTATGACA
>DASSCH010000023.1:0-3897 GCA_035697905.1 Nitrososphaeraceae archaeon | reverse complement strand
TGTGTCTAAATTATCGATATCTCGGTTAGGATACTTGTCTATATTATTCCCATCCCCTCCTGCGTATACAGAAGAAAGTGAATCATGATACCGCGGCTTTTCAAAATCCCTTACCTCTGAAAACATTGGAAAGTTAGGGACCACAAAAACATCTTTGGCATTGTAATTTGTTCTAAGATCAGCGGCGATTTGCTCTGATACTGTAATTGTGGGATGGGATGAAACAATTTCTTGTTCCCATTTAGTCCATAATTTTATCGCGTACCTGTTTATAAGTGACCTACGAATGTTAGTTGCCTTACTAAGCATCATTTTTGAGTAGCCTTTGTGTCGAGTACTTTCTCCATGGAGATCTTTTGCTCGAGCAATCTCCCTGAGAAGCTGGGAGAGACGAGACCAGTATTCATGATCATCGTAGACAAATGGAATTCCAAATTCAGACACCATCTTTGCAGAGAAAATATTATGTGCATGTATAACATCAGGTTTTGTTTCCTTCAGAACCTTATCAAGTTGCTTTTTAATGGAATCAGAGTAATAAGGGAGTCCTAGCCTGGCCTTAGCATTCCAATTTATCTTATAAATTTTGGCAAATGATTTCCTAGAATAATCGTTGGAAAGCTTTCCAGCAAAGAAGACATCATTCCCAAGGTTCGAGGCTGTTATGGCAGACTTTTCTATTCTCCAATCGGGAAGGGATTCGTGGGAAACGTGCAAAATTCTCATAAATGACTATTATAAAGAATTATGAATTTAATAATCGTAATTGTTTGAATACCAACATTTGTTTCCCACTATTTACCGTAAATAAAACTTCGACAGTTTTGATAGTACTGCTGAGGGATCGTGTTCTGATGGTAATCCACGGAGGTAATGTAGGCGGTAGTTAAGAACTTCAAGTCCGCAAGCGAGAGACTCTAAAGCACTCTTGCTGAGGTTCTCAAGAATCTTGCCATTTACGAGTCTAATGTCTACATAAATGTTGTAGCGCTTTAGGAAAAGGGGCATATCCTGGTACATTACGGGGTTTTGAGTCCTGTCGTAGGTTTCAATGTCCAGATCTACATTATTCCTTTTGCAATATTCTAGCGCCCACTCTATATCTGTTACCTCACTTCTAATGGTAAGGGCTCGTTTTCCCCTGTTCAACCGATTATCGTCAAGCTTGAAATGTTCTATGTCTACTGGATTGGGGAGATAACTAGCCCGTTTAACAAGCTTTAAAAGATCGGGTGTCGAAACCAAAATTCCGTCGGCGGCGAGTTGAGCCTTTCGATTTCTTACGATATTTCCGCTTTTTCTGCGAATTAACTTTTTCAAAATTGACTTTGAAGTGGGGAGTATACTAGGAAGACGACCGTGCTTCTGAGGCACTGTGGGACTAAACCCACGTATATCGGTTCCATGGTAATGAAGGAAGATCTTTTTCGATTTGCCATACCTTTCACGCAAGGGAGCAATTACATCAATCCTGCTGTGCACATGTATCAATTGTGCGTTATCTGCCTCTCTGAGAGTCCTTTGAATAAAATCCTGCTCGGAACAAAAGGTTATGAGATCGCTATAGAATCTATTTATCCCATATTTGTCTTGGTCGTTCACTCTCAGTACCGAGGAGGAGTATCCTTGTCGACGTTGGTACTTTGCAAGTATGCATGCAACTCCTGCCTGGTCCCAAACATGTAATATTCGCATATCAATTCAGCGATCCTAAACTCGGAATGCGCGGAGTTCTTGTGCCTCCATTTTACCATCAATCAATCAATTCTCGCTGTATTTCTGGGTTTCTGAAGAAAAACCAAAACCAAGCAATGAAGTGTTTCAAGATATGATTCTTAGAACGTCAACATTAACTTATCTTCTGTCCATAGTGTGGGTCGCCAACAAGGGCTGTCATGCAGATTGGCAGCCTACATTTTGATCTGAGCTTTGTATTTGGTTATCTGTTCTTCTTAAGGGAACAGTAGCTCAGCTGTGCTTAGCACCCGGAAAGATACACCTTTGCACAACATGAATGCATTTCAGAGAAAACACTAAGGACGAGTGTTGGATACGTCTGTTCTGTCTACTTGGCTCAGGCTCGAGTCGTGTGAGTTATCTTATTCAAGTGAGGTTTCTTATAACATAAACCTTGAACAATTCGTTTTGATATACCTCCTTGATTCCTATACCCTCGTTTAGAAGTGCTAGTGAATTCGATGTCCTCGCTATCAAATAGCAAGAATCCGGTTCGCAATCTTGAATTAACTGCAATGCACTATCTTGACTAGAACAGTACATAAAGTCCCTTTCATCTTCTAATTCCAATTCCATCCAACCTCTCCAATGCTTTTCCCCTATAGACAGGGAGTCTGCGGGCGTGTTTTCATTTATCCAGGATTTCATGCTTGTGAGGTCAAAGGTATTTCTTATTGCAATTGAATTAAATTGCATGGTTGACGGTCCATAAGGCTCTATGTTTTGGCCCACGATATATCGCCATATCCCCGTGAACTGATGCGGCATTACCTCGTATGAGATTCCTAGGAGAGCACACGCTCCCAATAAAATAAACAGGATCTGTTTCCTGCGCTTACAAGACACATTTTGCCTTAAATATTCCAAGACACCGTAGCCAGCAAAAATAGATAGAAAGATACCAAACAAAAAGATCCATCGGTCTGCAACCAGAGATTGTTTGTCTGGAAAAATTAACCACGAAAAAGATCCTATAGCAGCGAATGTTGTCGCAATCTTTAGAAATCCATTGTCAGAGCGAATAAAACCAAAAACACCGGGAATCAACAGAGGCCCATTGACGACAAGAAAAAGTGCGAAAAGTGGAGCCATTGAATTGGATATCTTCGGAGTAGGGTTTGATTGATTCAGGTCCAAGTTTGCATTTGCATTTGAGGATTGAAGAGATTGTTGTATGCTGCCGTACTGTGAGGCCACTGCAATTGAAAATAGTATAGTTATAATTAGCGACAATAAAGATATGTTTTTCACTCTAATTACAAGTGCATAAGCCACTAAGGAAGCGACAAATAAGACTCCAACCATTTTATCTACCGATACCGCTATTGAAGCAGCGACGCACGACCCAATGATGCTACGATTTCCTATTTTGGCTCTCAATGGGATAAGAGAGACCGACGTCAATAACAGTGTGAGAGCAAAGATATCTTTGTGTAAATCCCAAGAGGTTCTCAATACTGGTAACTGTAGAATTACAAATAGTGCTAAGTATGTACTATAGATATTGTTGAGTCTTAGCAATCTACTTGAAGTTAAAAATAGGGAGACGGCGAAAAGCCCATATAATATTACACCTGACGAGCTAACTAGAAGATGCGGTGACAAACCCGTCGCTAAATGTAATGAATGCAACATCAAAGTGTAAACAGGAAGGTGTCCAGAAATGACTGGCCAATGTTCTTCCAGATTTGTTATCACCGGAATGTAATAGTTTATGACATCATAACCAATCGGGTACGGGTATGCCGCCAACTCAGGAACTGCACGAATCATGCATCCCACCACAAAAACAAGAATAATTAGATGTTTGCGGAGTAGCGCAGAAAACGGTACATTGACTAGGACATTTTCGAGATTTGCAATAAAGTTACTCTTCTATAAATGGAATATAAAGTGTTTTGGGGTCATTATTGATGAATTACTGTTTTATTGTTTCTCAGCTTCGAGGAGAGAACATTATCCCCGGGTCAGAGTCAGATAAAATAAGTGATATGTAATTATTGTCACTGGTTTCCTTATTTCATAACACTTAAACCCGGTAATTATGAAGGTGCTATATCGCTGAGTTCATAGTATTGAAGATCATACATTTATCGGACATGTCTCTTCCTGACTGGAGGATAGAGAAGTCAGCACTTACTGATGCAAGTCAAGGCCATG
>DASSCH010000022.1:0-4691 GCA_035697905.1 Nitrososphaeraceae archaeon | reverse complement strand
TTTTTCAATATTTTTTAAAGCGTAATTGCTACGAATTCTTGGGATTTCAATTACTCTCTTTACGCCTGTTAGTGAAGAGAGTAACGATGGGAGATGGCTTTGTACCTTAGATGTTATTTCGGGCATCCTATTAATGATTATTGCATTTACTCGAATTCTACTATTAAGACAAGCTTGGAAAGTGAGTAGTGTATGGTTTATAGTACCCACTTTGGGCGACGTCACAATAATAACAGGGAATCCAACCATCTTGATAAAATCTAAGATGGTCTTTTTCCTAGATATAGGCACCATAACTCCTCCAATTCCCTCCACCACAAGAAACTCGTGTAGCATTGACAGTCTTCGCAATTTTTTAACTGCAACACCTAAGTTGGGAGTAGGCCTTCCGCTCATAGCTGCGGCTAGAAAAGGGGCTGTTCCAATTTGATAGAAATAGGGATTTATCAAGTAATAGGGATCAGCCACCTTGGCAGCTCGAGAAAGTCTCCACGCATCTTCAGAACCAAACGTTGTAGAGTATCGCTTATACCCCGTAGCAAACGGTTTCATTACACCTACGTCAACGCCGTGTTCTCTTAGGACATTCGTTATTAAACAGGATATGAATGTCTTTCCAATGTTAGTATCGGTTCCAGTGACAAATAATCCTTTCACAGAAATTTAATAGTGATGGTGTTTGCTTTATTTCAATATGACACTTGACAGTAAGCATCATATTTGGTATCCCTATGCAGATATGACCAAATGGAATAGCTCAACGACCAGAATAATAACCAAAGGAAGGGGATTCTATCTCATAGATTCTGAAGGTCGAAAATACCTCGACGGTGTAGCAAGTATGTGGTGTAATGTTTGGGGCCACGGCGAGAAAGAGATCATCAGGGAAATGAAAAAGCAAATTAATTTACTTCAACACTCCACTCTTTTTGGTCTAGCAAATAAACCTTCCATAGAACTTTCCGTAGAATTATTAAGATTATCTAAAGGAATGGAACAAATTTTCTATTCCGATAATGGTTCTACTGCAGTAGAAGTTGCGATGAAGATGGCCATACAATATTATAATAATAGGGGCAGGCCAGAAAAGAAGCATTTTGTCTCCCTTCAAAACAGTTATCACGGCGATACAATCGGGTCGATGTCTGTTGGTTATGTTCCGCGATACTTTTCCGCCTACAGACCGCTATTGAAAAGGGTGACTAGATTTCGGACCCCCTCTATAATGTTGGACAAGTCTGTATCCGAATTAGATGAGATACTTGAGGAAACTGAATCGCGCCTGAAGAAAGTTTCTTCGAAAACCTGCGCAATAATAATGGAGAGCGGCGCTCAAATTGCCGGTGGGGTAAGAATTTACCCACAAGGATATCAAAAGGGAATAGCTGATTTATGCAGCAAATACGGGGTTCTTCTCATATTGGATGAGATTGCCACGGGCTTCGGAAGACTTGGAAGTATGATAGAATATTTGAAACAAGGTTCAATTCCAGATATCGTCTGCTTCGGTAAAGCCTTGACTGCAGGGTACACGCCATTAGCGGTCACTCTAACGAATTCTGAAATATTTCGATCATTCCTTGATAGGGGAGCTAAACTATATCACGGTCACACTTTTTGTGGACACCCTATCGGCTGCGCAACTGCTATCGCCAATTTGAAACTATATAGAAAAAGAGGTCTAATGCGAGATATTTCTCTGAAATCAAGATATATGACGAAGAGATTACATGAGTTTCAAAATTCTTCAGCTGTAATCAATGTGCGACATCAAGGAATGCTCTCCGGTTTGGATATCTCAAAACGAGGTATTGATGCTATAAGAAAGAAAACAGGCGAACCCGTCGATTCTTTCATTTTCAAACATGCAATAAACTCTGGGGTATATTTAAGGCCCCTAGGAAAGACAATTGTCCTGATACCTCCCCTCGCTATTGACAAGGAAAATCTGGAGTATATAATTAGCGTTTTACACTTGATTATTGAGAAAGTTGAGCGTTTGCTGTAAAAAAAAGTCAAAATGATAATCCGTTTGTGATAATCCATTACAGAAATTTTCACTACATTTGTCGTAATTCCTTATATAACGTTGCTTTTGAAATCCCTAAGTCCTTAGCAATTCTAGCGCGGGGTGCATTGTCCGCAAGTAGTTTGACTAGTATGTTCTTATCTATGATTGCCTGGGGCCTTCCAATGCTTTTGCCGGATTCCTTGGCTCTTTTCATTCCATCTTTGGTTCGTTGGACCAGCATTTCTCGCTCTCTTTCTGCTACCCAGGTGAGTATGCCGATCATCAGCTTTCTGACACCTGGTTCTGTGCTCTGAAGGAAGGTTTCTCTTGGTGAACAAGAAATCAACGGAGCATACTCTTCAATGGCTTTTATCGCGTCAAGCGTATCCCAGAATGTTCTCCCAACCCTGGAAAGTTCGTATACCAATATGGCATCTACGGATTCTCCTTTAATGATCTCAAGCATATCCCTGAATGCGCGCCTCCGAATTGCTGGAATTTTTCCACTTACCGACGAGTCTTCGAAATACGAAAGTATGTCAAAATCATGGTCTGAAGCCCATTTGTCTAGAACAAGTTTCTGATTCATAACAGTTTGTTCTTCGGTACTTACCCTTAGGTAGGCGAATGCATACATGACTTCACTGAAGCAAACCATTAATGATGTTAATTAAACAAATTGTCAACCTTCGAAGACAAAAAGTTCAAAAAGGGTATCTCCCACTTTTTCAAACGGAGCCCCAATTTTACCAGCTGTTAATAGTAAAGAAAGCGTTCTATTTATTGAACGATTCAGAAATGGGTCCTTTTCTAAACTACCAGAGATGATTAAATTATATACGAAATCCGTCAAACAGGTGGGAGGACTTAAATAGTGATTCGAAAGTCTTCTTGCTGACATAACTCGGCTATTAGACTAACGTGTAAGATGTCAATCTGCTATTAACAACTCGGTATTTTGGTGGCTATAACCCCCAGCTACGACAGATAAATGACGCCATTTGAAATAATGAATTTGTATTATGACAACTTGGTCATGTTTTAATATCATCGTAAGTTATAGGTCAACAAGTGAGATTCATCCGATTTCATGCAGGTTAGTATCCCTTACTAACAGCTAAAGAATTTCTCGGGTAGCCTAACACAACATTTAATTTGTCCAATAATGTTTTGCAATATTGCGCCGCTGTAGCTCAGCATGGTAGAGCAATTCTAGCGTGGTTTGGAAAACTCCTCTGGAGCTTAGCTGGCTGTTAACCAGTGGGTCATCAGTTCGAGTCTGATCAGCGGCGCTTTGATGTTAATCCTAATAGAGGTCCACTATCGTCAAAAGGATATTATATCCAATGCTATCGCATCTGCAAGCAAATCAAGATGCCGGTTTGCAATTATGTATCCATTTTTTATTTCATTTGAAGATACCCATCTGTTAGATGAAGAGAATAATCTCTCCTTTCTCAGTTTGTTCTCAAGTAACTCGAGATCCAATTCTACTTCTTCGACCTCCTCTGTTTTCGAATACTTCATAGTGAGAAGAACTTTTCTAACTAGAACCCTCCTCCCGAACCTTTGGGAGAAATCTCTGGCCCCTTCATCGATTTCCACTAATTTGAGTTTCATTTGTGTAGTATTGAGAGCATCTCTACTGGTAAGGAGTCGATCATCGACAAATCTATCGTAGCTCATAACTCGCTTTAGGATACATTATTTGTTCACTGTATATGAATCAAACCCATCAAGTGTCTTGAAACTGAAATAGATCTTTCCATTGGGAGATGCTCCCGCCGCTACCAATTCAACCGGTGTCCCAATAGCGATCTGTGGTCCTTCTGACACAGAACCAAACAAAAAGATCCCTTCCATATCTATTAGTGCTATGATTACCTTACCTTCTTCCTCTATCCAGGATCTGCTAAATTCTACGATCCTTCCGAATTTGCCAGCTGGTACAGTTGACGCTTTTCGATAGCAGTAAGGGCAATGTTCGTACGGCGGCCATATCTTCTTTTTGCACGCTTCACAATAAGAAATTACCAAATTGCCATTTTTTAGCTGATTCATGAAACGTCGCATTAAAGACTACTCCAATTATTACGAGCGTAGGATCATTATTGTTGCTGAGGTTCCTGCTGCTGCGAGGTTTTGGATCAATCCTACGTTACAACTACCTGCCTGACGTATTCCTGCCTCATGCCTTAACTGACATACTATTTCGCAAACTTGAGCGATACCCGTTGCGCCGATTGGATGGCCTGATCCGAGTATCCCCCCCCTTGGATTTATCGCAATTTTTCCGTCTAAGGCATATGATGCTCCTTTCCCTATTCTCACAAACCCCAAATCCTCATACGCCATGATTTCCATTATTGTAAATGCATCATGAACTTCTGCCACTTGAACATCCTCCGGTTTCACTTTCGCCATTTCATAGGCATGTGCAGCTGCTAATTTACTTGATCCGTTCTTAAATATCCCTGGTATAGTGTGAGCGACGCTTGCACAGTTGGTTTGCTGTCCTATTCCCTCTATCCAGACAGGTTGAACATCTAGCTCTCTTGCGAGATCCTCTGAAACTAGTAGCAGCGCAGCAGCCCCTGAGCAGAGTGCACCGCAATCTAATAGCTTGATCGGATCAACTAGCCTTCTAGAATTTAATACATCATCAAGTGATATTGGCTTG
>DASSCH010000021.1:0-8844 GCA_035697905.1 Nitrososphaeraceae archaeon | reverse complement strand
GTTATGCTTCTCCAACAATATTGCAAATATTGCAAATAGCCAGATGTGTATAGTCACCGGTCCAAGGATAGAGTTAGCAATCACACTGATAGATAGAATGAAAGCCCTAATTGGATGGGAGAACAGAAATATTTTCACTACAAAGGAGACAGTTATTGAGTTAAACGGAGTACACATTGAGGCCTATCCGTCTCATCATTTAGATTCTATGAGAGGTCTAAAGGATGTATCATTCATCTATTTGGATGAGGCTGATTTTTTTCCTGTAGGACAACAACAGGATGCAAGAGATGTTAGTGAACGATATATCGCTAAGTCTAATCCTTGGATCGTTATGGTTTCAACGCCTAATGCTCCTGAAGGTTTGTTTGATAGGATAGAACATGAACCCGAATCAACCTGTCTTTACAAAAGATTACTACTCGATTACACCTATGGCGTAGGCAAGATATACACAGAAGATGAGATAGCCCAGGCCAAGGTATTACCTTCATTTGAGCGGGAGTATAACTTAAAGTACCTCGGACAAATAGGTAATATTTTCCATGTTAAAGATATTGAGGCAGCAATACAGAAGGGTAAGGAACTATCTGCTCATAGTCCGTATAGTAGGAAGAGTATTGGTCTAGACCCTGGATTTGGCTCTTCAAACTTTGGTGTCTGCATTACTGAACTAGTAGACGGCATGGTTAACGTCTTGCATGCTGAAGAGTACGATAGACCAGATTTCAATGAGATGATAGGAATAACTGTTAACCTGTTAGACGAGTATAATATCACATTTGAAGGACGCTCTCGTATCTTTTGTGATGGAGCCAACCCTTCGTTTATCCGTGCATTAACGGATAGAGTAGACGAAGATACCAACTATGAGCAACAGATAACATATTACAAACATAACTATCCATCAGTTTATGATCTAGAGTTCTCACAACAGAATATGTTTGTAATACCAGTAGCATTTAACAAGGAACACAAGCATATGTTAGCACATTGTAAGGCAATGATGGAATACCAAAATGGTCAGGTTGCCATTAATCCAATGCATACTAAGTTAATCACTGCCCTTCGTCCTGCGGTGGAGAATGGGGAGGGATCATCGGATAAAGAAGCAACTAGTCATGATGATTTGTTTTATGCTTTCAGATTAAGTCTAATGTTCTGGCATTATATACTCTTGGAAACAAAAAGAAAAAGGGGTGATTTAGGCAGGGCAAGTAGGGCATTCGTCGGCTCTAGCACCTTGTGAACTAGAAAGTGCTGCTTCATTGTCTTCGCCTTGGATCTGAGAAGCAGTATTCTGGCACCATACGTTCAATGGAAGTTCACCATTGCCACAGTCATTTGTTTGTGCGACTGCTTGACTCGTACTTTTGTATTTGGTCGCTAATGCGCTATCTGTTGTTGCAAATGCTGTTGCTGCAACTAGCATTACTGCTAACGCTGCAACTACTGCTAAGTATTTAGTGTTCATAGTTCTGTCAGTTTCTTAGTAACCTTTGTTTATGTGAATTAAGTTAGTCAAATATACTACTCTTATCTGATTTATCATCTATAGTATATGTGAAGGTGTTGTTCCGATAGTTTTGGGCCATCCTTGATGTTCTGGCATTACGCAGAAGGAATGCCTTTAAAGTGTCTATAGTTTTTAGGATGTTATGCTCTTCTATTTCCTTCCGTGGCCGTGCATTGCCAAAATCCAAATCATAAACAGCATCTAAAGGATTTCTTAAAGGATTATCCAACGGCTCGCAAGAATGCAAAGTTTGCAATCATTGACGTAAATCCAGAGGATTGGGGCATCGATTTAGAGCATCCTGAAAAGAATACTATCAACTGTTGCCAAAGGTGCAGTATCCAAGAGGACATCAAACAAGCAAGCAATCCTGATAGAAATGACCAACCCGCCCCTGCTGATATTTGTGCTTGTCAATGGAAGGTAAGGTATTAAGTAGAGTCGACTGTTGCTGCGGCTCTGGCATTAGCGATTAGAAAATATATATGATTTATGTTGGGGCCCGATTTCACTCAACTCAGATAAACAAAAAGGCCATTTATCTATCAGTCATGCATATCAATAACGGAATAAGGAAAGGGTATCCTAAGTTTGTACTTACTACCACTGCCATTATTACTGAAGTAATGTTGCTAGGAACAACTGCAATCTCAACTTTAACAACGGCGGAAGGTGTATTCGCATATAGGAACAGTCAAGCAACTTCACAGATTAATGATTGTGGCAACGGATTCTCGCCAGAGAACGTGGGCTGTCAGAATACTGGTTCACAGATTCAAGGTGATAAGAACACAGCAGCATTATCATCTCAGCAGACATTTCCAGCAGAACCACAAACATGCGAAGAGTGCTTTACTGATTTCCTGACCCCTGACGAGATACAGAGATTTCTGGATGAATCCGTTCCGTTTAGTAATATCGAACAACTGTGTACGGAAACAGCAGGTCTGCCTCCGGCTCTGCAAGAAGCAATATTAAATGATTTCGCAGAAGACCTAGAGGATATCGGAATAGAGACACCAACCATTGAAGACATAATAGAATGTTTGAGAAATGTCCTGGGCGTACCACCTGTAGCATAAGAAACAATCAATCAAACATACATCATTATCCTCATCCTTCATTTTTCTTTCTTCAACGTGGACACGATATCTAAATGTCAATATTCGCTACTGCAGGGCGTTAGTAGTTAGATAGGAACGTTTTATCACGAATGAAATCGCTTGCGATATGGCGTATCAGACAGTAGAAAACGGCAGTATTGTTAAGAAATCTTAATGATAATGTATAGGATTGTGATGGTACGCCTATGATGAAACCTATCCTCCCCCCACAATGGGACGTACAGAGGGAATAGCAGGAGTTCGAAGAATAATGCAAGCAGCTGTATTTTGATTTAATGTAATACGAAAATAATGACTACTGCCATTTTAGTGCTATTTAGGCTACTTACCTTCGATGAAAAAAGGAATAATACTGTTATTGACCAGATCTCTTGCTGATCGTATTTTAACTACTGACCTATGTCAGGCGAAGTAGTAGTCGGAGAAACGGCGGTAGCATCAGGGGACGGAACACTAGTAAGTGTTGTGGTAGGAGTAGCTGCAGTAGATGTTGCTCCTACTTGCAATTCCTCCGTTGTGGGATGTAATAGCACCTGGTTTCCTGCGCTATCTACACCCACATATTGAGCTTGGTATGTAGCTTCTGAACCGTTACTGCTGGTCGGACCTTGGATAATAATGTGAAACGTACCACTCTCGCCTGGCACAAGTCAATTAGGTTCAGCTGCACTGGCACATGTACTTTAATTTCTTGACACAGATCCAAGATTTACACCAAAAGCTACCCTAAACAAAGAATTTTTTCATGACCTGATGCATATTAAGCTTAGCTACGTCCTTATCGCTCAAAACTTCCGGATGCTTGGTTCTCAGATGCCGTAATGCAAACCTTACGTGATCATTGCATAGCTTGCATTTAGCCTTCGCAAACATTACGATGTACATATCAAATGCATACTGATAAATTTTGCCTGCTACTAGAAAGCTGTATCGACACAATCAATTCTCGGGGATATACTATAGAGGCAACAACAAAGGATAAATAGGACATGGGATCGGTGTAATCTTTAATTTTTGTATCAATCATATTCGGTCAGAAAACCACCTCCCTTGATGAACCAAGATTCAGTCAATCTGAGGGAATTACCTACTTGTTTACAGAGCTTTCCCATTGCGTCATGTAATGTCCCATTCTTGAAATAAGATCGGTTTCGGTTCACGGAAAATGATGAAAAAATCTAATTTTGGGAGTTAATCAGATCCCCATACTTTAAAAATTATCTTGAATGCTTTGTGTTCCAATGATGAACGAATTCGTTGACGTCATCCTCTAGTTTAGTGCGGGATCGCAGAAAAAAAGATTTACCAAAACTCCATCCTAATCTATCGCATTCTTTACATGTCTGTTCGTATGAAGAAGAGTAACCGTACGCTTCCCCTATAACGCACTTGGCAGGTGAATCTAGTTCAAAATACCATTTAAACCAAACCGGGGATAGCGGGAATGGAAGCGTTTTTTCTTCACCGAATAACCTCTCGAACCACTTTGGTGATATATCTTTTAACGTAAGGGATTTTTCGGTTACCGAGTGGTTAGCTGCTCCTTCAACTTCTCGTTGAACCGTCGTATTTAGTTTCATAGCCTACATATACGCACTGTCGTAGATGAATCTTTCCTCCATCACTATCATAGCTTTATTGGTTGACCTTTCCGAAATTGGATGTCCTTGAAGCGGATTACTTACAGCTGAAACCCAACCAAGGCAACAAAAAATGTTAATCCTCAAAGACTTAACATGTCATCAACGCGCTGCAATAATTTCGTGAGGTCTACAGGTTTTTGCAAATAATACCTTTTACCTGACATTGGAGATACATTACTCTTGAACTTAGCGTACATTGAGAATTCGTTAACGGCTGTCAGAAATAATACCTTGATAGAGCTATCCAGCTCCAACAATTTCATATACAATTCAAATCCGTTAAGACCTGGCATTCGAATATCCAAGATAACTAAATCATACATTTCAGGTCTAAACATTTCGAACGCAACTGAAGGATTTGTGTAGGCGTCTACCATGAACCCAGCCTCAGTCAAAATAGTTTTCAATGTGAAGACAATATCTTGCTCATCATCTACCACTAGGATTTTATTAGAACGGCCTGCTTTGGTAATCATTCCACCATGTCGAATATCATCAGAAAACAGGCGGTCATCTTTAGCTTGTGTGGCCATATCCATCCCTTGATCTAGGCTCAAGTACACCGTCTTATTAGTACTCTCGTACTTAAAATGATTATTGTCATACAACCTTGTCATTATCGAGAGATTAGAATTATTACAATGAATTTACATCGAGCATCGAATATTTTTAAACTTGGATAATTTATCTCCGGAAACAATCCAATGCTTAGGCAACTATTTAAAACGGATGACAATGAATAGTATTACGTTTGACATCGGGCAAATATTTCAATAAAGGTGTGAAGGCATTAGACGCCCCTCATATAGGACATGTTGTTAGAGAAACCCCTGATACAGTCATAGTATTTGGTGGCAAGCAGGAAAGATACGATATCCCAATCAAAGAAATCCAGCAGGTGGGCGGAAATGTTCTCATCGGTCTGCCATTTGCCGACATAATCAAAAAATATACCGTCAGCCGAAAGATACCTTTACCCACTAGCAGAAAAGACCCTTGGCCAGATGACGATAAAGTTGTAGATCTTGCAACTTATGAAGGCAAATATCCGATGTCATTGTTCAATAAGGGAGTTAGAGCAAATAATGAAGATGATGTGGGACATGTTATGAAGGAAACAAATGACAAGATAGTTGTATTTGGCTATTCAAATCAAAGATTTGATATACCAAAATCCCACATAATAGCTGTAGGTAGAAATATAATATTAGACATAAATTTTCCTGACATATTCAAGTACGAGCTTGACAGAAATGCGCCATTACCTACAGGAGAACCTGTCAGTAGATTGACGGATGAGGCGTTTCCTTCGGATTGACAAGAGTCACATAATCGATCGTCCTTGTTCGCATGAATGCTTGTATTTCAATTGATATCACCAATGGTATACGCTATCCAACAGTATTCCTTATTCAAATGGGCGGGTTCAGGGTGATGAGGAAGAACTGTTAGCGAACTGCTGGTGGTAGTACAGACACATCTGGATACGACGAGGAGTTAGAATAATAATAGTCGACTAGTTCAAAGTCGTTCTTGTCTTGCTACCGCTAGAACTGTGGAGGCTGCATTTACCGGACTTCGAGATCAATGAGATGACTCCAAATATGAAAAGAAGTATTTCCAGGCATTACCCCTTACTAACTTGGAGCATTGGGTAAAAATGAGGGGTTATGGCAAGGCGGCTCAATTACTGTCTCGGTTTTACTACTGATCATGCGCAGCTTCTGTGAATGTTTGTGATGATTCTTGTGCTGCCGAGTTGTCATCGCCTTGAATCTGTGACGCAGTATTTTGACATCCAACGTTCACTGCCCATCCACCATTGCCACAATCATTTGCTTGCGAGACTGCTTGACTTTTTTCATAATGTTTTTTCTTGCTCGCGAATGCATCCTCTGTTACAACTCCTGCTGATCCAATGAGCATGACTGCCAGTACTGCTACTACGACCAAGCATTTAGTGTTCATTTGTGATAGCTAAACCGAGAGTTCTGTCTATCTTGGTTGTGTGAAATCGGGCTCCTACATAAATCATATATCTTTTATATTTGCTGGTGCCAGAGCTGTTATGACGACCTATAACGGACTAGTCACTCGTCCAATACTGAAGTGACATACGTAATGCATCAAATAAATCATCATGAATAGTTTCTTCTTTAGCTAAGGAATCATCACCTTTCCCTGCTGTAATCCTTAACGCAATAATTAGTTAGTTGAATCGTGTTTGAATCACGACTACCCCGTAGAGCGACCCTAGACAAGACGATATGCTCAAACTAACGGGTTCAGTGATTTGGCCAGTTTCCTCCATTATATTTAATGCTTCATCAAGTGTTTCGAGCGTTTCGGTTTGGTCTTCCCCTGAGTTATTTTGTAACAGCATACATAGCAGCTCGATTGTAGTTATACCTGGAATCCTATCGCTTATCAATCTCTCAAAAGTTGATTGCTGAGCGGCAGTAAGAATATCAAAGCATTCCACGCATGCTCGTACTGTTGGTGGTGGATTTGTTACTGGTGGTTGTGTTGTTATTGCTCGTTGCACTTCGAGTGTCGGGTTGGCTGTCTGATGAGTTATTGGTGCAGAAGCCTGTCCTGATTCATCCTGTTGAGTTACCGTGCCGCCACAGTTCCCTACACTGATAGCGTTATCGATGATATTGGAATCAAATATGGGATTTAAACAGTCATTGTTAACTGCAGCGGCTTGACTAGTAGAATCACTGGCATACCCTTCATTCCTTGCAAATATATCTTCCGTTATAATGAAAGATATTGCGGCCATGTGGTAGCAGCAATTAATATAGCTGGCATTGTTATGAATGCAAATTTACGGTGTTTCTTCTTGAAATATTCTGCACACATACTGTAGTGAGTTGCATCATCATGCTTAATCTTGGATTAGGGGAATAAGAACCTGTGTTAAATCATATCTATCTAATTAAAAAATATCTGGTGCCAAAGCCAGGGTCTAGACCTAAATACTTCTGAGTGTATGTATTCGCGACAAGGAAGCAAATATGAAATGCCATCCAGAGATGGGAAAGTCTGGGTATAACCTGGTCACTAATAGGCACCACATACTCCCCTGTTGGCTTTGGACCTAATCCTCAGTTATTAGATAGGCTGGATATCCTAAACGCATGGTTTAAGCAAAGCAATGAATATGATTTTCGAGCGTATTCTACAGGTAGGATGGATTTCGATGAATACCAAAAAAACCGAAGTCGAAAAGCAGAAGTAACTGGACAATTGTTATCGTCTACTTTCTGATTAGTCTATCGTCCCAGAGAGTGCGTGCTTCATCCTTGTGTTTTTCACAAAAGAATGCGGTGAATGTATAGGGTTGATTTAGCATATCTCTGACTGTGATTTTCCTCTCGTACTGGGCGTCTTCTGTGCAATCAATCGAATCGCATACCGGGGAAAAGATATCGATGTATGAAGAAGTAGGCATTTTCTCACTCTTTACCTTATTGTGGTAAACCTAGTGCAACAGTCGCTTATTTTGGTTGATTATCTTTGTCACTTGACGACGTTAACCAAGAACTATTTGAATGAACTTACTTCATACATTCAATACCACCTAAATATCAACCTGTGGTAGGACGATCGACGAATTTAATTTCTGCTATTCGATTGAAATATTTGATAAAATGACTGAAGTGATAGACATATTTTTTCTAGTCTGGAATGATGCAATTCCATCTGTCGCTGCATAAGTAATCTTGCTACCTTCCACATTTGCCTTTCCTGCCTCCGCCAACAGAAAACTAATATGCATTGGACACTAAATATACTTCATTATCGCATTGGATGTGTCAGTTGGTTAAACAATATCGTACAAGAAACTAGTTATAGATCGTAAACAAAACACGTATCGCTTGCGATATCACGCTCAGGACTTTGATACATGCTAACTAGTAACGTCTTTAACTATTAATGATTCTTTGGTAACTCGCTATGAAGTTTTCCTCGCACTGATCACGCGTAGCAACATCTATACAGCCATCAATACTCGCCTGCTTGCATTCATCATACGTATAAGCACTCAAACAATCCTCTAGTGCAACATCCATAGCTTGTAATGACTCGGCCAGTTCTCTCTCTGCTATTTCTACTTCCTGCTGTGCCTTGAATACATTCTGCACACTGATCACAATCCAGACGATTGCCACAATCAGTATTACTGATAGTATTATGAGTTTTATTCCCTTATTCATAATCTGCTTTTCACCTTTTCTAAGTTAGTCCTTAGTACTATTCTTATCCATATAGAAGGGTGTTTTGTCATTTCTTATCGAGAAAATAGAAGCTTCTATGGTTTAAGTTATACTACTTCTGCTTCTAAGCCTACAGCTTTTAGCTGTAATCGGTAAGTGAAAAATATTCACTTAGCCTTCTGCAGTAGCGAATACCGTCATGTACAACATTGTTAGATAACTATAGAAGAATGTTATATAAAGAATGTCTGCGTAGTACATATTTTAACATGAGATGGATTTGCAATCATTGTAGCAGTATAATGGATCATACCAACTTTACAGAGTTCATAAAGCAA
>DASSCH010000020.1:0-2980 GCA_035697905.1 Nitrososphaeraceae archaeon | reverse complement strand
TCATCTTCTAGTAAAGACGAAATAGTTAGAGGACTGAACGAAGATCTGGCAAGAGAGTATAAAGCAATTATCCAGTACGTGGTCTTTAGTTCTACGTTGAAAGGCGCTGAGTATCAAGACATCGCAGAGCAGTTAAAGCTGCACGCATCACAGGAGCTAGCGCACGCATTAGAGGTGGCTAAGCAGATCGACTATCTAGGAGCGGATCCGACCGTAAAAGGCAAAGAGGCGGAATATTCCCAGGATTCAAGGACGATGCTGGAGATTGACCTGAGAGCTGAACAAGAAACTATTAAGAACTATAGAGAGAGAATCCGTCAGGCAGAGCGTGCTGGTGAATTCGCTCTCTCTGAGGCATTAAGAGATATTATAGCACAGGAACAAGATCACGAAATAGATCTGAAAGACGCCCTAGGATTACGATAATAGCAGAGAAGTGCAAGACGAGAAACTATAAACAACGAATGTCATATCTTTAAATTCATAATAAACCAATCAGGTGATAAAGATGATTAAGTCTGAGGTAAGGAGAATTCTCGATATCGTTGCAGACTTATCGCAAAATGACGTTAAGAAGGATGTCCTTGAGACTGAGATAATTTCACATAGCGGACTTTCAGATGTAGAGGTAAGGAAATACCTAAGTGAATTAGAGTGGCTGAATTTAGTTAAAGAAGCACTGCCTAGACCAAGCCATGCAGAGTATAGATTATGGAATGTAACAGAAAAAGGATTGCAGGACAGATCTAGTCAGGACCGCCCATAGTCGCAATTTTAGATAGCTAAGAAACTAAGTAGAAGTGGTGGCTTACAAAGTTACAGACTCCACTTAATAGAGAGGTAATCTCGATATCTTATTTTATTCAGTATAGTTAAGTAAATCGAGAAGTAGTGATATAGGTATATGAATGAAGATCATATATTTGACTTAATTGTAATTGGAACAGGTACTGCAGCATCTGCTGCAGTGTACGCGTAACTGTTACTCTTTCATAGGACTTTATGCACCTCAGGGCTCAAATAACACTTTCCTCAGAAAATGAATTTGATTTTTTCCTATTTGAAAATTGAAAGAGGGGTTAATGGTGAATATCATTTTTCAATTTCTTGTTTCAACATATATTTTAAAATTATTCAAAATGGCTTGCCAACCGTCACGTTGCATTTCAATAGAATTGGTACTTTCTGCTTCAAAGGTTGTATCCATTTTAGTTCTTGCATTATCGTCTTTGGTGAATGTAACTTCTACTTTTCTTCCGTCTGAAATAGAATATACAATCAATTCGTTTGCTATTATTTGCTTATAAGTTCCATCAAAGTCAAATCCAGAACTGCCATCTTTTGCTTCCATTCTGTAAAGGAACTTACCTCCAACCTTCAAATCATTTTCAGCCCTTGGAGTGTGCCAATCATTCGAAGCATTGTTCCAATTCATGACATGATCTGGTTCTGTGTAGAGTTTCCAAACTTGCTCTACAGGAGCATTGATGACTGCTTGAACTGTGATTGTTTTTTTCTCGTCCATTTACTGACTATATTGGTAAGTCTATAAAAATCTTCTATTCGAGGGATATGAACGTGCTGCGAAGTTATCAGTGATGACAATCTTTTTTGCCATAAATTCGTTGGGCTCTGTTAACTTGGTAGGAGTTGACTAAAATCTCATTAGATATCAACACGCAATTACTTAACAATACCCCTCACTTAAAGGATACCTCTCCTTCAGGCTAAACTTTCTATAATCTTTCAATTGAGTTTCCTCTTGCATCATTTCATTATTGAGATTCCTTATCAGACATTCATCAATTCAAGATCATTCGTCTTCACTATCCTCTTCATCTAGTTCATCTTGCTCCATATCTTCAACATCGTGAGTTTCCTCTTTCATTTCTTCTTTTTCGGTTTCCTCATTGCTCATTTATTATTACATCATTGGACTTTTGTTCTTATTAATACATCCTGTATTGCTTTCATATCCATCGCAATTTTTTCTATACTAATATGGATTTTCCAGATAGGCTGTGTCCTGCGTGGACTGTTACAACTAAGAAACAAGGGCCCAGAGGGTTCCGGTAGAAAAACCTTCAAAATTGAGACTCGATCCAGCATATTTCGACCAAAGGAACGCAACCCACCTAAATTTGAAACTGGTGACTCTTCGTGTAAAGTTGTCAAGATTAACGCCCTTACAGACTTTGTGGATATGACTCGTGCTCTTATCAAGCTTGCAAGAGCAAACGGCCTTTCAGAGGATGTCGAAGAATTACTAGAAAAAAAGGCAAAAGCAATATCAAGGGTCGGTGAATATAGGCTTACTACATACAGAGACCTCTTAGTCGGAAAGCCGTGCATATCGAAAGTTTGGCGTATAGACAGACTTGAAAACGCTGGCGCGACGTTTGGCAAGGTCACAGACTTCACTCCCACTATCATTATAACGCTCATCGAATCCGGCCAGATTGATGCAAGGATTTCAATTGATAGAAATCAGATCATATTTGCCATAGAAGATTTAGTTTCTGATGGCATTATGTCAAATAGAAGAAGGCGATGAAATAATAAAGGAGGCGAGGGAAGTCATTACTACCGAGCAATTGTGGTATAGGAAAAGAAAGGAAGAACTGATAGAGGCTTATAATAGGTATGCCAAGAGAATAGAAGCCAAAAATATGACGCCTGACGGCAAAGAGAAGTTGATCAGCCCTGGAAGAGATATTATAACCCTAGTCTTAGAAGTGGATAATGCCAAGCGTGTGAGCAGCCATGAATAAGGTAGCGGACTCGGATTACCATATCATCGTTCGAATAGAGAGGCAGAATGTTCTAAATGAAGACTGAAGAATTGACAAACCCTGTCGTACGTGCAATGGTTACTGCCATGCATATTGGCGACCGTAAAGCATTCTTCGACTTGTTTGCACCGTCTGCAAAGCTAACTGATGATGGCAACCCAGAGCCGCTTACCGAATGGGTTGATCGG
>DASSCH010000019.1:0-2363 GCA_035697905.1 Nitrososphaeraceae archaeon | reverse complement strand
TACTCCATAATACATAAAGTACAATAGTAATACCGCTACAACAATTATCCCAAGTATAAATCCCAGAGTAAGTCTGGAATTCATGTATTCCGAGTGAGTGTCGAGATATTTAAGCAATCGCTAGTTTGCAACCGATCACTTTGCAAGTGTCCTATCGGCCGTCTTCTATTAGTTTCTGTTTAGCCCTGATTACAGCCTGTGATATTGTTTCTAAATCAATTCCTATTCCACTATTATCATAGTTGGAATAGTATTCTTCTAAAAGTTCAGAGGCGGTACTTGTGGCTAGGTCCGAAACTGACTGTACTCCTGCTCCTACAAGTTTATCCAATAACCACGGATCAATACCCTCTAAACCTTTCACAGTTGCGACTCGCCACCATCCCCAGACATGATTTTTGAACCATTTTGTCAAGATTTGTAAATAAGGACTGGAAGCAGAAGTGGGAAGGGGGAGGGTATGTTTTGCGATACCAAAGATAGTAACTATTTAATTTGATTAGAACATTATTCGTACTTCTTTGACCTTTTGAAAAGAAAAATTCAAGGCATCACCTTGGTGGGAGCTATTAAGAATATCTTTCCAGAAATGGGTACGGTACTATACCGTCCTAGAATATGCCTTCATGACGAGTTTATAGTAAAGAGCAAAGACGGAAAACATGATTATTTTGTAGGAATAGATAACTCCTGGGTCAATGTCAAATACAGGTAAAACAATAATTTATTCTCTGAATATGGTAACGGCGGTTCACGGGATTGGGGATGCGCTCCAAAGACTATTAATCGTACCTCTATACAGTAACCCTTGACTTTGATATAAACAACTACCGTAACCATGTGAACAGACTGGACTTATTGGGATTATGTCTAGCGATATCGTTAATGCTGATTTTCGGTTCTGTTTTCTCAAACCCCTTGACATATACGTATGCTTCCTCTGATGGCAATGATGGCGGGGATAATGATGACCAGTTGGAACCGCAACAAGATGACAATATTGGTGGTAACGATGGCAGTAGTGAAAGCGAAAATAGTGGCTTTATGGGTGAGGAAGGTGGTAGCGAAGACAGTAGTAATAGCGATGATAACATGGGCAACGAGGATCAAGTGCAAGACGATAATGAAGAGATATGTGACAATGGAATAGATGATAACGGCGACGGGTTAATAGACCAACAAGATCCTATAACTTGTCCTGATGAAAACGAAGAGATATGTGACAATGGAATAGATGACAATAACGATGGCTTAGTAGACAAGGACGATTTAGCGGCCTGTTCTGATGAAAATAAAGAAGAAGAAAGCAGAGGAGCAGAGCAGGGTGGAATTGCACCGGGACAGGTCGGCCCACAGGGAGAATTGTTACCACCATCAGGAATGGGAGGTAATGGAGAGGGAGTAGGAGGAAAGGAGACTTTGTTTGGCGGAGGGAACAAACAACCATTAAGTGAAGAACAAGGATTTGGTACCGTTGCAGGGGAGATCTGTGACGATGGAGTTGATAACGATGGTGACAATCTAGTAGATTTAGCAGATGACGAATGCGCTGGAACCCAAACACAAGCGGCAGCCACAACTATGACTTATGAGGATTGGCACAACAATTGTATAGGAATGGCAGGTTTCGGTGGATGCCCAATTTCTCCACCTTGCAACTCGCCTCCTCCCCCTAATATGATTGAGACGCTAAATTATGAAAAGCCCGCACTTCATTACAAAAGAAACTACAGGTCTTCGCAAATTTTGTATCTCAAAAATATTGCTTAACTTTAGATGAACTGGTGAAAATACTTACAACTTATTCGCATGGTCTTAAAATTGACGTTTATAATCTGATAAATTGGGATATGTTTGTCAAGAATGTGATTTGTTCCTCGTCATGAAGCAACTGTTCTTGCCTTCCTTTAATGCTCTACATCATCAGATTTTGCTTCATCATTTTATACGACTCTTCATCAGCCATATTCCTTTTGCCTAGCCATTCTTCTACATCATTTCCAGCTAAATACCTAAGACTAGGTTTTTCATTTCTAACAGCCTTGAGCACTACATTTGCTACAAGGTCAGGAGAAGATGCATTTTTCATCATTTTTTCAAAACCATTAGCTGCCTTTTGCATTAATTGTGAGTATGGGGAGCTGCGTTCCTTGGATTTTTTTGCAACTACTAAACCATCAGCGAAGTTTGTTCTTATCACACCGGGTTCAACTATAGCCACCTTAATACCAAATGGTTCTAATTCATATGACATAGATTCACTTAAACCTTCAACTGCGAATTTAGTACTGACGTAAGCGGAACCGCTAGGGAATCCAAACCTTCCAGCACCAGAGCTAATATTTACTATTGTTCCAGATTTT
>DASSCH010000018.1:0-3905 GCA_035697905.1 Nitrososphaeraceae archaeon | reverse complement strand
ATCCATTTCCTGTCAATAGAAGATACTTCTTTGCCGGCTGTGCCCGCAATAATCGATCTTAGAATACCAGCCAGCATGACACATGAAGCCGCTGAACTACCAAGGCCCGCGCCTACGATTAATTCTGACTTGATATGAATTTGAAGCCCAACTTCTGGCGCATACTTTTTGAGAATGTTTTGGCAGAAGGTATTGAGCGGCTCAAGCAACTTTCCCCTGCTTGCCTGAACATTTGACTTGGTGGTATGCTGAGAAGTATATGGATTACTATCAATCTCAAGATTCGAATCGATCCGCACTCCCACCAAATCCTTGGTGGATTCTGCTCTTCCAAAGCAGCGTCTGTTAATTGCTGCTACGATAGCTTCGTTATTATAAAGTACAAAGTGCTCTCCAAAAATAATAACTTTGCCTGGAGCAGAGGCACATAATTGGGTTCTAGAGCTGATTTCCATTCAAGAAAATTCATACAAATAGTATAGACGAGTACCCTACGACAGACGACTTGTCTCCAGTTACATCGCCGCTTGTGGCATATCTAAGTAGTTCTCCTTGGGTAGCTCCTAGATTTTTGGCTGCCACCATTATTGTTGCAATAGCACCATATCCGCAAGCAGATACATTGTACTGTCGTAGGTTTGAATAAAATGCACTAATATCAAGTGAAAGAATAGACTTGATTAGCTGAGAATCTTTTCGATGTGCTTCTGGATTAGATTCGTAATGAGTAAAATCAGATGAAGCAATCAACATAAACTCCTTTTCCTTAGATGCCCACTCTTTTACGGTATCTGAGATGGCAGTTCCAACTTCAAGAGCAATATATTCGTCTTGATTTGTCAAAATTATCGGAACAATTCTAAATTTCTCGGAACTGTACAACAGGAACGGAATCTGAACCTCCAGACAATGGTCTCTGCTGTGTGCAAATTCATCATCATCCATCGAAGCTGCTTTAGAAGCGATATCTTTTGCCACTTGCGAATTTACTGGCACATCGCCTATTGGAGATTCCCATATTCCATCCATTGTGGTTGCCACGTAAGATCCCAAGCCATAATGATTGGGACCGACAAGAATAACGTTATCAAATTTAGATGATGAAATGCTGTAATAACCATTAGCAGCCACGCTCCCAGAGTACAAATAGCCTGCGTGCGGAGAAACTATGCCATAAATTTTTCTAACTTCATCCGAGGGTGGCAGCCGACCGGGACCAAATATTTTATTCGTAAAACACCCTTTTAATTCATCAAGAAGTTGCTCTTTATCAGAAGAATAGAAGATACCCGAAACAGAGGGCTTTCTTCTATAAGCACTCAACTAAATTCCTCGACCAATTTAGTTTCAAAGTCCTCAATTGGAATTTTCATTTCGCTGTCGGTCTTGATTACTCCTTGCTTTTTCAGAACCTCTCTTGCAAGCAGCCAGTACACTGTCGCTAACGCCTTACGGCCCCTATTATTGGCAGGTATAACCAGATCGACCTTTGACGTCACATTATCACTATTGCAAATAGCAATAACGGGAACCCCAGCTCTAGTAGCCTCTAGTACTGCCTGCTGATCCGCCTGGGGGTCAGTTACAATGACTATTTGCGGTTCCATGTACTTTGGCAATGCTGGATTAGTAAATGTTCCTGGCATAAATCTCCCCAGGATATATTTAGCATGAGTCAGGTCGCAGAATTTTTCAACAGGAGTCTTTCCGTACTCTCTTGCAGAAGTAACAGCAACTTTGGAAATATCTGCTCGACTTATGAATTTGGCAGCGATATCGATGCGTGAGAGCGTCTTGCTAATATCGAGAATGTATAAGCCTTCTGGGTTCGCTCTAATAATAAAGGGCACCATATATTTTGTTTTCACAGGGGTGCCAACCCTAATACCGGTTGAAAGTATCATTTTCTCGAGGTTATCTTGCTCGGGAACATAACTTCCCTCTGAAGTTGAAGAGTCGTCAGAGGCAGCTGACTCAATTATTACGTCGGAATCATTCGAAGATTCCGTACTTTCAACAGCATTCAAATCATCTGATAATGAAAGGTTATTGCTTTCGTTCTCGTTAGACATTTTAGGTTGAGCAGATTTCAGCCATGCCTTCTATTAAATCATACTCCCTTATCCGCAACAATTCATTTAATTTTGCTATTCTTTCACCACCTAAAATACCAGTTTTTATCATCTTGGAGCCAGTGGCAATGGATATGTGTGCAATATGCGAATCAGTAGATTCCCCCGATCTGTGAGACGTAATAATCCCCACTCCCTGGCTTCTACAACCATCTGCAAACTGGAGCGCATCGTAGAGTGATCCAGCTTGATTTACTTTAAGTATAGCACCAGAACATGCTCTGTGCTTGGAGGCAATTGCCAACCTCGATACATTAGTGACAAGTAAGTCGTCACCGGTGACAAGACATCTAGGGTTCGCACTGGTAAGTAGCGACATCCCTGAAAAATCCTCCTCATTGACCGGATCTTCGACGTATAACAGTTTGTAACTTTTTATTAAATTATTAACATAGTCGATCTGATCTTCAGAACTGAGGGCCTTCCCTTTGCGCCTATAATCATATTTTTTAGCCTTGTCATCCCAAAGGGATGAACTAGCAAAGTCGATGCCCATTGCTACATTGCGACCCAGATCGAATCCGGAATTCCCAATGGCTTTTTCAGTAATTTGCAATGCCTCATCATTAGTTATATTGGGTGCCCATGCTCCTTCATCGCCCCTTCCATAAGTGAACTTGCTATCGTATCTTTCGATGATGTTTCTAACTTCTCTGTGGATCTTGAAATTCATTTTTAACGCCTCAACAACGTTGCCCGCCCCTATCGGTACAACCAACACTTCTTGTATGTCTGGTGTCCCTGGTCCAGCATGAGCTCCACCGCCTAAGACATTACCTAGTGGAAAAGGAAACCTGTATGGACCATTATTATTCAGTAGTTTGAACAACGGTATGTGTGAGGCATTGGCAGCTGAATCAACTGAAGCAATGCTTAAGGCATAGGCGACGGATCCTCCTAATTTTGAATAATTGGGTGATGGGTCGACTTCCTTCATAATGCTGTGCAACGCTCCTGGGTCATCTGCGGTGATTCCCATAAATTTTGATTTATTTTCCTCAAAAAATTCAATGGCACGTTCAGGAGAATTCATGGGAAATGACTGGCATTCGAGCGTACCCACGCTTGCACCTGATGGAGCAGCGGCCCTACCTAAATGCTTCCCATCGGAGATAACATCTATCTCTATGGTTTCGCTACCGCGACTGTTAAATATTATACGTGAACGAAGATCCGTTATAGTAGCCATTGAATTATGGAGTGTTTAGCTAATCTATTTCTGACTGAATTTCGGACATTCTTCGCCTCAATGCTTCGTAGTATGGAATCACTTGATCAATAGTTTCAACCGTAGAAACAAAAATCCTGCGACAGCAGTACCGATTTATACCTAACGAATCCATTATTTTTGCAGGATCTTCTCCAGATTTGACCCTTGATACATATTCTGAATACTTATCCGCAACTAGAGTGCCACAAGTAAAACAACGAACGGGAACAAGCATTTACCTGATATCGTCGTCCCGATAATAAAAACCATCTGTAAATTATAGATGTATTAGGATTATGGATAGGTCATACTCGGACCTGCCAATTAATTTTGAACGCTTCGAACAGTTATATTCAAATTACTCTGAACTGTCGAAATTTATTGAGCGGGAGTCGCCCAGCTTGGCCAAAGGCGTAAGACTGAGGCTCTTATCCCTCAGGGGTTCGTGGGTTCAAATCCCATCTCCCGCACTCATTTTTGATGATCAAAGGATGCCACTGTTCCTCCTTCATCAATCACGCGAAATGTATTTCAGTAAATTCAATCATCAAATCACAAAGCTG
>DASSCH010000017.1:0-3506 GCA_035697905.1 Nitrososphaeraceae archaeon | reverse complement strand
AGTAGAATAAGGAGGATAAGCAGTCCATCCTGTGTCGGAAAAGCCAATCCATATCATGGCCGCTGCCACAGGTATCATCCAGAATGCCACGGCATTTAGTTTCGGCCACGCCATATCGTGATACCTAACCATTATTGGTATCAGATAGTTTCCAACCCCCGAGCCAAACGGCAAAATCCATAGGAATAGCATGTTCGTGCCGTGCACAGTAAATATTCTATGAAAATCAGTTGAGGTTGGAATTATTTGAGCGCCGGGCACCCATAACTCGGCCCTTAATGCCATTGCCAAAGCTCCACCCATCATAAGAAAAGCAATAGAGGATACGATATACAACAACCCAATATCAGTGTGATGAGTTGAAAAGAGAATTTCCCAAAGGGGACGGGGTTTTTTAACTTCTAGTACCAACACATACCACCTACTGACAACGTACCTTGGAAAGGAATGTCAATAAAAGCATTTTGGTTTGATAATGGACTCGTCAAAATATGCAAGGATGAACATGATGAACTGTCTATTTTGTCTGCTACCATTTCTAGGTACCTAGCCTAACTCCGTTCAAAGTATTATTTCACTACTAGCTGATGCATATGGCATGGCATATTTAGCCGGAAGTCACAATTTGTTCGTGCCCTTAGCTTGCAATCCGTCCTTTATGGACCTGACCAATGCTGTTCTTCAGCTCGACTGTATCTTAGCGTTAATTTGAATTTGCCCATTTCCGTTTTGTTACTTTCAAAACATTGGATGAAAGCCAACTAACTACTGGACAGTCATAGTACCCAACATGTAAGGATGTACCGAACAGTAGTATGGATGGTCTCCAGGTGCAAGACTGGTTGTATCTATTTGTCCAGTTGCGCCGGCATCTATAATGCTTGTGTCAAATTGACTTCCCGATTCAGCGTCCTCCGGTCCGGTTCCACTTGTAGCTGTATGAGGGACAGTGTCTTCATTTGACACCTCCACTACATCACCTGCGGTGACGGTTAATGGATCAGGATCATATGAGGGGTTACCTTGTACTGATGCTCCTTCGGGAATCGTAAGAGTCACAGATGGTCCAGCTGCGGTGCCGGTTTGATTACTCTGGTTCCCTGAAGTGCCTGAGGGTGTTGTGGCAGCTGGTGCAGCCGCAGGCGCAGGTGCCGACTCTGGTGATTCCGTTGACTCAGCAGAGGCAGGTTCAACAAACAATTTAGCTCTCATGTTATAATGAAGCAATCCACAGTATTCCCTGCACTGAATCAAATATTCCCCTGGAACATCAAACACATTCCACAGTGTGTTAATTCTCCCTGGAACAGCATCCATCAATATGACGAAATCTGGTACATTGAAATCGTGGATAACGTCTTGAGATGTTATTTCAAATCTGTATGGAACATTCTGGTCAACGTGTAATTCCCCGACCTCTTTGGTTCCATCCTCATGCTCAAAAGTCCAAAACCATTGCTGTCCGACAACTTTTATAGTCTCTGCGTCAGGGGGTGCAGCCTCAATCTCATGTTCTACATTCCATGCGGATGCTCCCACCCAACATAGAATTGATATTACAGCGCCCACATAGATCCATTCTATAGTAGCATGACCCATTTTTCCTATGCCTCCCTCCTTTCGGTGCGAGGCTTGTTTTTAGGATTGGATTCCCTAAATCGCCAGTAAATGTAAATTAGTGTACCTTGTACTAGCGCTCCTACCACAAAAGCCGCAACCATACCTTGATAGAAAAGATCCCATATAGCTACTCTTCTTACAATAAGCTCCTCAGCTTCCTGAGCAAAAACATCAATGAAATTACTACCGAAAATAGAGAAATAACCTATAACCAATAGGCATCCTATCATGGTCCAAGATATTGTTAATCGAGATACCATTTCAGATTCACTCGTTAGCTCATTAGTCCCGTACTTCTAATTTAAGGTTTCTAATACTAGTCGCAGGTCATAATATTTGTAAAATTAATGCCGGGTTTCGTCACAATTGAGTTCCCGATTGTTGCTGGTATCGGATTAGCTCGGAGCTAAGCTTTCGGCGTTCCCATATCATGAGATACACAATGCCTCCCACCAAAATAGCCTCAGTCGATTTCGCAAGTATGCCCGCAATCTCTACCTGCTCAGCAACGTTGTTAGGAGATAAAGGAGGAGGAAAGATCACAGAATAAAGATAAAGGCCAAGTAATACAGAGCTCCCGATCAGACCAAACATGTTCAAAACCGCAGTTTTCCGATAGTGTTTTCTGGCAGAGACTAAATCATTTGAGATCTTGGATTCGTTTAATGAAATTAACACGTAAACTATTCCATATGCGAATTGAGATGCTCCTGCAGTAAAGAGGAATATACTGTATTCAATCCTTAATGAAGCGTGTCCAGGGAAGACTGCAATATGTACAAAACCGGAGGCCATCGCTAGGAACAATATACAATACTTCAATACTTGTTTGTCTCTGATATTCGCAGACATAATTGTCTTTTTTCTCTTGAGAAACATAAGGCCAAGAACCGCCCCTAGCACTGCGATGCCCATAAAAATTCCAGTAAAGATTGAACTGTAATAGATCGTGCCAAAGTTATTGGTTACAGAAATATTCATCAACCCTCGTTCACAGTTACAATCGGATCTATCCAAAAGCGTACTCCTAGCCGGACTAGAAAGGCCGATTCTGTTCTCACTAACAGGCGAATCATCAACCACGCTCACGACCAGTATATAATTACCAACTCGTGGAAATGTGTAATAGAGCCTAAAATCTCCAACGTCGTGTTTGGTCCAAGGAAATACCGCTATACGGTCGCCAGATTTTTCATCATATATTTCGACCATAGCTATAACATTAGTCATGTCGTTCCCTTTATTGTCTTGAATGCTGAAAACAATTCCCGCCGGCTCTGCTGGTCGTGGATAGTCAGGCTCCATGCCTTGAAATATGTAGTATTTACCAACCCCAGAAAAGCCCCCGTTATAATGAGGGAGGTGTTCTAGATGAGAATAAGCGATGTTAGCAGATGCAATTCCAAGAATCATAATCGGCATACATAAGATGAATAGTTTCAAAGGGAAAGAATCGCTACAAAGTCCTGAAATGTGCGTCTTTGCCCTAGTGAATACATCCATCTGGGATATGAATTAGTGAGGACTTAAACTATTTAATTTATTATGCTTTCATACTGGTTCGACTCCCGGACTTCTAATGGTTGATTGAGCTGTGTTGAGGATATTGACAGTAATGACGGTAATGATAATGATGGTAATGATAATTATAATGCTGTGACAGAAATCTCTTTTAAGATCAACCTTCTATTCTTCAAAATATCTGTTAATACTCATTAAATTTACTGCCGAAAGTGAATAGATCTGACTCTCTTGCCTCAATATTGTCAATGACGCATTGCGAATGTGCCACCTGTAAAGAGACTTTGGATTGAGATCTAAAAGAGTCGAAATTGCCGCTTTTATCGGATCTAAATGAGTTATTAAGAGGACATTTTCATCCTCGC
>DASSCH010000016.1:0-7845 GCA_035697905.1 Nitrososphaeraceae archaeon | reverse complement strand
AAATCCAATAGCTGAAAAACAGAAAGGCATTGGCATATTTGGTCCTCTATATCATGTCGACAAGTTTGAGGGTCCATGGGCAATTTTGGCAGCTTCTGTAGATGTTGATGCTGTTGCCGATCTTGATCTTGAAACTGCAGTTCTGATTCGCTGGAAAGATGATTTCAAGGGCACAAGTTTGGTTGAAGCAAGCAAATTTTCATACCAAGATGGCTTGCTGATAGGACGCATCACGGAGCCGGGTATTTATCAAGCAGTGGCATTGCCAAAACATCCATGGTTGTTAAGCACATTAGAACTGCTTGACGCTTATTGGCCATGGTTGAGAATACATCCGATTATGAAAAAATTGGGCAAGAACAAAGGAGGCAATACTAAGACCGGTAGTGATCGAAATATTCCAATGTTGCAAAAAATCTGCGAACTAATTCTATGTGCTCCGGAAGTAGCAAGGTTTGAAGACATCAAAGCCCTGAATAAAGAATTAGGACGAGAATCCGTGCTAAACCAATTGGGCATAGGAATTCCTCCAGAGCTACCAAACCGGCTGGGGAGCGGTATTGGGGATGTGCGCAACATCTGTGATATGTGCTCTGAAATGGTTGATCTTCGACACATCGACACTCGCGGCGATCTTGGCGACCTAGGTGGTGTAATCATCAAGCCTCCCGTGCTCCAACTTTACTGTATTCTAAAGTGGTTGTTTTGCCCTAGGTGGACATCTATAGGGCCGTTTCCTGGAGCCGGTTTTTGGGGGATAGGAAGGATAACACAGATGGATATACATTCCACAAATGGAAACATCCTGATTGCTGGATCGGCAGGCGGAGGCGTATGGCGATCAGATGATGCCGGCCAGAATTGGAGACCCTTAATGGAAACAGAGCCAACTCTAACAATTGGTGCAGTTGCATTTGCTCCGTCAGATCCAAGCCTTATTTATGCAGCTTCAGGAGAGGATGCAGGTGACTATAATCCTGCGTGGCCCGGTGTAGGTGTGTACCGCAGCAACGACGGGGGTAGAACTTGGGCGCTGACATCTCCTGTCCCCAGTACACGGTTCTCTGCCTTAATAGTGCATCCAACGCAGCCAAATACCATATATGCTGCAGGAAATCGCGGACTGCATAAATCGATTGATGGAGGCGTCACTTGGATTACCAATACCGGTCTGAGTTCGGTATTTGACTGGCCAATAACCGATGTAGTTGTCGCACATAATGATCCTGACAGGCTCTATATTGGAGTATGGAACCAAGGTGTCTACAGATCTACTACGGCTGGATTAGCCTCTGGAGCTTCTCCTGCGTTTGTCCGACTAGATGGACCTGAGCAACTCCCTTCAGGCATCGATGCAGGTTGGATAAAGCTTACGATAGGACGAAACGGTACAAATGGCTCTAACTTTCTGGCAGCGAAAATGGGAAACAATGGTTCTAGGATCTTTACTACAACTGATGGTGGTAATATCTGGACTGAACAGGCTGTCAATGTTGCTACTGTGTCATTCGATGAGTGGGCTTCAATTTTGGCCGTCGATCCTCAGAATGAAAATCGTCTATATGCTGGAGCGGCAGGTATACTGAAGCGCAGCAACGACGGTGGCGCAAATTGGATTAGCATAAACTCAGGCGTCCATCCAGATCAGCAGGATTTAGTATTTGATCCGGGCGACCATGACAGAGTGTTTCTGGCAAATGACGGAGGCATATACTTTTCTAGCAATGCTGGAACCAACTGGTTATTTGCATCCAATGGTATGCACACTACACAGCTATATGACTTGGATATTTCGCAAAGAAGTGTAAACGTCGTGGCTTGTGGAGCGCAGGATAATGGTATCTATTATCGAAATACCTCAAGCTCATGGCTGCATCTGCCATTTGGATGGGATGGAACACAGGTTGCCATCGACCCTACAGATCCAGCAATAGTATACTTCTGCGGCCAGAACGGAATCTCAAACCATAATTTGTCACGTTCAACTGATGGCGGGGTAACGGTCACGCCACTTGGAACATCGGGTTTAAGCGGAGGCTCACCATGGGTTACAATCATAAAAGTCGATCCAACGGATCCGATAGCTGACCCTCAAAATAACAGAATTGTGATTGTGTGTGGATTCAATTGGGTATTCCGTTCGACTAACGGCGGGACAACCTGGCAAAGGGTAAATGACGCAGCAGGCAATGCATTTGCCACAGTTGGAACAATAACTTCATTAGAATTTGCTCCTAGCAATCCCTCCATACTTTATCTAGGCACAAGTACGGGTGCACTGTATAAGGGAATCAACGGAGGCTCATCTGCGGCAGATTGGACAAGAATAGATACAGTGGGTGCACAAGCTGACGCGCTATTTCCAAACACTATGGTTTCACAGGTCAGCATAGATCCGAATGACCCGAACCACATTTGGGTAACGTTTGCAGGGAATGGTGTATCCTACACTTCAAGACCTGATATGATATTGAATCCACTTGGCATAAGTCATGTATTCAAAACAAATGACGGTGGTACTATCTGGCAGGATGCCAGCGGACGATTTGCTCCTCTGAATCTCCCTGATGTGCCTACAAGCGCTGTTGCAATAGACAATGTTAATGCCAGCATTGCTTATGTGGGGACTGATGTGGGAATTTTTCGAACATCTGATGGCGGAATAACATGGACTTCATTCCAAGAGGGATTGGCTCGCTCTCCAGTTACTGAACTAAGATTACAATATGCTGCAAGAATGCTGTACGTCGCTACAATGGGGCGCGGGGTTTACCGTCGACGCGTTTGATAAACGAAAACAACCAGTAAAGTGAAGAGCTAAGCTGCAGTATCACCGGGCTTAAGGGTATGCTATCACGTAAGGTAATACCTGCTCGAATCCAAATCTTTACTATTACAAGCGGTAGTCACGCCCATGACAAAGCCAAAGAATTTTGTATCAGCAATACTCGACCACTAGAGCTTCTGAATTAACTACTCAGCTTAAGCAAAATAATATATACACACACCCTATCTGAATATGCGGAACATAACTCGACTATCTCGTGCCGATAGTTTGGAGATTTTTAAAATGTCAATCTACACATGCGACGATAAATTAGTATTTGCCAACTTCTTGTCATTAACTATTCATTTTTACTGTCCTTCATTACAAAAACTTGTGCATTATAGCATGTGTTAATTGCATGATATACCTGTGTGAATCATGTTATAATCGTGTATGTGTTCGAAAAACTAATTGCTTTATTTTGATTTGGACAGCCTATTGAAATCCTAACGTTACTTTGCAACGATAATTTGGTGACCAGAGCCCTTATTCTAACAGCTCAAAAATACACCATTATCTTTTTAAAGAACTGCTTTTCAACCACAGGAGTGACCCAGGTTTTAAAGCCTCTGGGAGTTGGAGTGCTAAGCACAATCATGTTAACTGGCATTATAGCACTAACAATGGAATTAACAGAATACGAAGAAATAGCAAAAATTGTAGTTATTCCCTCACTGATTCTACTAATTATAGTCACGGGATACGCAATATTTAAAACAGCGCAAAACACAAAATGATTATTTAACTATCTCACCTTCCCCTGACATCTTGTATGCAATATCGATATCTCCTACCTGGACTATTTTTTCTTCTGATGTATTTTGTATGTCTGCAGATGAATCCGTAATGTTTAGGTCCATTTGATCTGGTTGTTGATCATACGCAAGGTTAATGATAGTAGTCGTCCTCATCGTTGCAGGTAGTGTAATAATCACTACAAGCAGGAAAATAGTGATGATTACTGAGGATGCGTTTTCCCTAATATTTCTTAGGCATTGCCTGTATTCCAATCAACACGTACATGCTACTTAGGAGATTTGGTTACTACTCAGAATTGAGGTAGATGATACATCAAACATACTATCTCAAAATTACATAACGTAAAGACGGGTAAATGATCTGTCCCTGATGTGCGAGATGCGACAGTTTGGTCACAAACTTTAAAAACTCTATTAGTTGAAACCCCTACTTACAATCAAGGCTCGAATCTCTTGGATCTCCACATCGGGCATCATAATTTGCAATGAGGTTTGTATCAGTAGCACGCAATACTCAAATTGAAAGCGGGTGGCAAAATAGGGTCAAATCTGTCTCCCATCCCACCGAACCCGTACCAATGGTAATCTATAATTAATGGGGTGTTTTGGATATAGGTGCAAGTTAATTTTTAATTTTGTACGCTATACTCATTGAGTCTAAATTTTGAAGTTTTTTCTGCCGGAACCCTCTGGGCCCGCTTAAAATAAAAAAACGTTCAAGAAATGGACCCAATGCTATTACCAAAGCGATCTAGCTAATAATGACTTTTCTTCAATATGGGAAGGACGTAAATGGAAGGCAGACTCAATTTTTATTCCCCGCGTCCTAAACTTTTGGGGTCGCCGTTCTACTTGAGTTATCACATATACCCAACTGATTAAGGCAGTGTACGAATATTTGAAAAGTAATGATGTATATGAGCACTGTCAAAAAAATGCTCTAAAAGTAACAAGAGCCGCCTCCTTTCTTTTGGTAATATCTTTGATGATATTCCTCCGCCTTATAGAAGATAGTGGCAGGTACTATTTCGGTCACAATCCTATTGCTAAACCTTCCAGATTTTTTAAGTTCTTCTATTGTTCTTTTTGCAGATAATTCCTGCTCTGGGGTATGATAGAAAATCACAGAACGATACTGTGAGCCGACATCAGGCCCTTGTCTATTCCTTGTTGTTGGATTGTGTATTGACCAGAATACCTTTAGTAGTTCCTCATAAGTAACCTCGTCTGGATCATACTGAAGTTGTATTGCTTCGGCATGTCCAGTCAAATCAGTGCAGACGTCTCTGTAGGTGGGGTTTGCCCGTAGACCGCCAGTATAACCAACCATAGTTGACTTGACGCCCTTTATCTTTCTAAAGGATTCCTCAACTCCCCAAAAGCAGCCAGCCGCAAAGGTCGCTAGCTGAAGCGTCTTGATTTTGTTTCCAGTCATCATATGATTATTCTGAAGGCAATTTTGAATTAATACTTTTTTCCAGATCTATACCAAGTTCATTAGTTTAATAATGCATTTAGAATTTTGACTTATTACATCCATATACAGTCTCTAATACAGAATACATTTCTTCTTCTACACTTCTAATTAATAGGGATATATTAATCCTCTACGATCAATTGATGTTCTGCTGTGTAAAACCCTAAATAATTCGCTCAAATAGTTTGGCCATGAACAAGAAGAAAGCTATAATCGTTGTAATCATAATTGCTTCGATTGCAATTCCAGTCAGCATCTATACAGTATCTCCATTGTTTATAAATACTACGGTTAATGAACCTCTTCCAACTACTAGCAGTGTTACCGATTTACAGAGATTCCAAGAATTCATGTCAATGAACAATGAGGAGGAAAGAGTAGAAAAAGGGCAGCAGATGAGCACAGAAGAAAAGAATGCTATACTGAAAGGTGCTGCTCAGGCTAATGGCATTACCGCTAATGAGAACATGACGGAGGCAGCAACTACTACTTCAGGAAACGCGTCTTTGCTCATAGGTGAATTTGTAGGTGTCAACGACGGAATACATAATGCTGAAGGTCTGGCAAAGGTAATTCCATTAAGTGATGGCAGCATGATCTTGCGACTTGAGAATTTTGAGGCCACAAATGGACCTGACTTGTATGCCTACCTGGCAACTGACAACAGCGCATCCGATTTTGTGAACCTTGGTAGGCTTAAGGGCAATATCGGGAACCAGAATTATGGGATACCGGAAGGTACAGACTTGTCAAGATATGATAGCGTCCTTATCTGGTGTCAAGCATTTTCAGTGCTATTTGGCAGTGCTGAACTTAAGCCGCAGTAGCCTGATATCCTCGGGTGTATTTTGAAGTTAGAAAAGATCTGGATCAGAATTGGAAATATCTTCTAATACTAAAGATGAGATCTTCTACTTGCGAGGGAGAGAAATACGACTGAGGAAACTAAAATCATATCAAAGACTAACGAAGAATGGAAACAAGAGTTAACAAAAGAGCAGTATGAAGTCTGTAGGCTGAAAGGTACAGAGTATCCATTTACAGGAAAATATTGGGATTGCAAAGAAGACGGTATTTACTGCTGTGTTTGTTGTGGCAATGAGCTGTTTGAATCTGAAACAAAATTTGACTCTGGAACGGGGTGGCCTAGCTATTGGGCATCAATTAACCCGCATAATGTTGATCTAAAGTTAGATAGTAGTTTTGGAATGCGAAGGGTTGAAGTACTGTGCAGCAAATGTGGATCTCATCTTGGCCATGTATTTGATGATGGTCCTCATCCTACAGGAAAGAGGTATTGCATTAATTCTGTCTCACTCAAGCTTGATAGGACGGAGAGGGGAAAAACATGACACTCACAAAAGTTCATGACCACAATTAGGAACAACAAAAAGGTGTTATAGTATGCAAATAAAAAGGCCAGCACTGAAGAAAATTGCTCTTGAGCTGTGCACATGTACGTGGATTGAAATCCTGACTGGTGCCGGCATAACGCTATACCTCTATTTTGGTCTTCGTGATCCAGGACTGGCAGTGCTAACTATAGGTCTGTTTGCTCCTTTAATAGCATTCCACTTTGCTATTAGCACTTTAGCTGCAAGAAGGAAGAATATCATAAGAATAAAGTTGATGTTGAAGAAGTAAAAAAGCTTGATAAAGTCAACATGTGAATACATACCTTAGAAGTGCACGAGCAGCAATCTGAAAAAGAAACGACATCGAGAACATGAAGGAGTAGGGTTGAACTGGCATAGACTAATACAGCGTGATCTGCTGGCACTTAAGATTGTTTGTGGGTAACGTAAGAGATGTAACCTTAAACTCCTTAGGCTCTTCTTTCTCATATGTGATAATGGTGTAGAAATAACCATACTAGATCTAGGCTCCATACATAGCCTTTAAGTACTAGCAGTCGAAGCCCTTTACATGCGGTGAACTAGTCCCACCGAACCCCCCGCATTGCATTGAGTCCAATCTTTGAAGTTTTTTCTGCCGGATTCCTCTGGGCTTTTATTTTCTCCCAATAGCAGTTCTCAGAAGACATTTGACCCAGCTAATACCACATCGATAAGAAGATATAGGATTAACCATGTGTCAAGAGGGTCTAGAAGTTGGACTGTTTTGCTTCTCAAACTTGATACTTGTCAATTCCCGGATAGAAGCTAACATCAACGATCTAAAACATTTCCACCTTAACTCAAACCGTCATTCCATAAGGGCTACATGCTGCGGCTTTATCCTCAGTAATAGGCGCTCTTCTCCTGGTGCTCGTCCGGGATACTTGTCCTTGCCCAGGTATTTCTTTGCCATTTTGTCTATATGGTCATCTGCTTCCTTCCCATTGATTTGTTCAATGACCTTTCCTCTTACACTCACCATGTGATAGGGATTTGAAGAATCAATTACAGAAACACCCACACGAGGATCTCTAGATATATTTCTGTGTTTGACTCTACCTTTTGCAGTGTTTATCAAGATTGTATTGTTGCTCTTATCAACGTCTACCCATGTAGGGGTGACATGAGGAGTGCCATCTTTCATTAGGCTGGCAAGAAAAGCAAAATTCTTTTCTTCGAATAATTTGGCCAGAGATGGATCAGTTATAGAGTCGCTTTTTTGATTACCTTTCCTTTTACTACTCATGCTATTATCACCTAGTATCTACCTTACATCAGCTTATGGCAGTTAAATAATTTATTAATTATGGAGAGCTTTTTAGGATTCTATAAGGGTGTCTTGTCGGCTATGGCAAAGTTCGGCTGTTATATCTACCAAGAAGGACA
>DASSCH010000015.1:0-5825 GCA_035697905.1 Nitrososphaeraceae archaeon | reverse complement strand
GTAGAGTTGGCCTTCAACACCGATGTTCCATAATTTGCATTTAAATGCGACAGCTACAGCAAGTCCCGCAATGAGCAGCGATATAGTCTTCACAAGGGTATCTGCAATCGCACGCGTCGAGCCGAGTGATCCTTTGATCAGAAATGCATAGGCCTCCAGTGGATCCACGCCTGCCGCGTAGAGTATGATTCCTCCGACCAAAAAGGCCAGCCCACCTGACAGGAACGGGACGATGTGTTTAAAGCTGAGCCTCTTTCCGAGGAGAGTTGTGGTCAATATAGCAGATCACAATCTCCTAAATTTCCATAATCTATAGAAATCATTTCAAGCACCCGCCTCCACCACATAACCCCCCATTAACGGACCAATTTTTTCGACGTCTGCTGTTGTCCTGTCAAATATACCCATTATCTTACCGGCATAGATTACTGCTATCCTATCGCTGACTAGGAGAATTTCATCCAAATCTAATGACAACAACAAAACTCCTACTCCAGAATCTCTTTGTTTAAAAAGTTGTTTGTGGACATATTCGGCTGCACCCACGTCCAAACCTCGTGTAGGATTGTGAGCAATAAGCAGTTTATGTTCCTTGGACAACTCTCTTCCAAGTACGATTTTTTGGAGATTCCCACCAGATAAGTAGCGCACTTGGATATCTAAACTTGGAGTTCTCACATCAAAATTGGTCACGATCTCCTCCGCAAATCTTTTCATTTCGTGTTTATTTAAGAATATTTTACCTGAGTATGGTCTGCTATACCACCTATCCAAAATTAGGTTCTCAGCAATTGTGTATTCTAGAATAAGACCAGTGTTGAGTCGATCTTCGGGTATGTACGCGAGGCCCCATTCCCTTATCTGCTTCGGCGACATTCGTACTATGTCGCGTCCATCAATGAATACCTGTCCACTCTGAATTTTCCTCAAACCAGAAACAATCTCTGCCAATTCGCTCTGGCCATTTCCATCTACGCCTGCAATCCCAAGTATCTCGCCTTTTGATACTGTTAAAGATAAGTCCTTAAGCGCCTGTACCCCAGAATTGTTCAATGCAAACACATTTTTGAGTTCAAGCACGTTGGCAAGTCTAGCTGCGGCTTTATCTATAGGTGATTTCCGAACTCCGGTTTGGAACTGTTCTTGTAAATGGCCCGTATTTTGAGTGAGTGATCTCCCTATCATCAATTTTGCGAGTTCTGGTTCGGTTGTTTGATCAGTTCTTACCGTGCCAATTACCTTTCCACCTCTGAGAACTGTTACACGTGTGCTAACTTCAACGACTTCTTTTAACTTGTGAGTGATGAATATTATCGAAAGTCCGGCCTTTACCATAGCAGATAACGTCGAAAACAACGCCTTTTCTTCAACGGGAGTTAGCATTGAAGTAGGCTCATCGAGAATTAGAATATCAATGTCCCGGTAGAGGGCTTTAATTATTTCTACCCGCTGCTGTTCGCCCACAGATAGGTCACCTACGATTGCTTTTGGGTCGATCTTGAGACCATATTTCCTGGATAATTCCAAGATCCTTTTTTCTGCTTCCGTCGTATTCAGAAAAATAGATCTTCCAGGAGACTTTAACCCAACAATAATGTTTTCTGTAACAGTATGGCTAGGTGTCAATAAGAAATGCTGATGAACCATAGCTATACCAAGTCCTATGGCATCAAGAGGAGATTTTATGTCAACCCTTTTTCCCTTCACAAAAATTTCTCCCTCTTCCGGTTTGTATAACCCATAGAGTACACTCATCAAAGTTGTCTTTCCAGCACCGTTCTCTCCCAGAAGACCATGAATTTCACCTCTAAGAAGATCGAAGTGCACATTGTTATTGGCGATAACCTCATTAAATCTACACGTTATACCGTTCATAGAAAGTACCGTTTGGTCATCATGCGTTGTGGCCGGAAACGATTGTGAGGGTTTCGGATCCGAAAGGGAAGAAGATGAAGTCATAGCCTGATGGTCAACATTCGAGCTTGTAGGAGGAGGCAAGGAACCACCATCAGACATATTTAGTTAAATCCCCCTCATCGTACTTGAAGTGGACGACACCATGAATAAATTAATCTTATCAGCATTGACGTCATTCCGACTTTTTACCTCGTGACTGAAGAATTGACACTGCAGATAGTCTACAAGGTTGTCATGTCCAATGCTTCTATTCTGGCCATTTCTATGGAACAAAAAAATTAAGTTGACGCTTCTGTCCGCTCCGGAACTACGATCTTGCCACTAATTATATCTTGGACGATCTGGTTAAGCCTCTGTTTCACATCAGCTGGAACCTTGCTATCGAGATTATGGAATGGTGCAATGAATACGATACCATCTCCGGAGGCACCTTTTGCAGTCTCTAATCCAGGCTTATAAAGCTGGCCACTAAAATTGCCATTCTGGACCATTTTTATTGCACCGTCGAAGGCCTTTTCCATATCAAGTACAAAAGAGGTCAACACGGTATCTGGTGCAAGATTATGTTGGTCTGCTACCACTCCCAAACCATAAACGCCCTTCTCTTTAGCTGCTTGTATTACTCCTTGTCCTGACAGGTCAGCGACGTGAAATAGGAAATCAGCACCATTATTTATTAACGAAATTCCAGCTTCCTTTCCTCTAGCAGGGTCAGTGAAAGTATCGATGTATTGGCCTAGTACCTTTATGTCCGGATTGATTGACCTGGCTCCCTGCTTATACCCCTCGAATATATTTATTATGTTAGGATATGCTTGACCACCTACAAAGCCGATAGTGCCAGTCTTTGACATCATAGCTGCCAACGCTCCAAGGACATATGATCCCTCCTGCTGCATTGGAAAGACCGATGCTACATTACTACCGTTGGTTAGTCCTGTAAAGACTACAAACTTTGTATCGGGATAGTCAGCACCAACTCTCAGAGCTGGATCGCCCCACTCGAACCCATGCGCGATGATAAGATTATTTCCTTGATCGGCAAAATCTCTCAAAGTTGGCTCTATATCAGGTATCGCAACATTCTCGACAGTAGTCAATTCCAAACCATATTTTTCCTTCAAGGCCTGCGAGGCATTGTATGCTGTGGCACCCCATCCGCCATCACTAAATAGTGCATCGGTTAATAGTGCCACCTTCAATGGTGTTCCTTCCTCTTGTGCCCAGACTCGTTCTAACGTCGGGTATGAAAAACCAGACCCAGTGATCAAGATTACAGTGACCATAATTCCGGCTAAAGAGCCTGCAAGATTCATAACTTCAGATCTTTTAGACATGCTTCAAGATTCATAGCGATTGTAGATCGTAATATAGTTTGCCTGATTTATGCCAAAGATTTATGATATATCATAAAAAAGAAAGTTTAGATTGAACAGTTGCCAAATCAATTGTCCAAGGTTTTCATGCTTTAGCACTTCATTCTAGATGATATGACAAATCTAGTACTTCAAATGTCTATCGCATCTGATATTAGAGGAATGAGAATTGAATCTTACTTTTTCGGATTCTACTACCTAAACAGTGGTGAGTCCTGCACACGCCTCTTTCGATTATCCTGTATAATCCTAGGTACTGGGGATGTACCTCTGCCCACCTATAACTATTCAAAATAACTACGATATAATATAATCAAATGATTACTGTATTTATGCGCATTTTTAGCTGAAAGCGCAACTATGCTTAAATACCATAGCTTTGAACGCTGAACTACGAAAGCGGGCAGATCCAAACCTTCTATGAATACTAATCAAAATGTTCTAGTTAAGCAGAACTACTACAGAGATTCGCTTGAACTTCTTAGATTGTCTGATGAGATTAAACGATATCCCGGAATAGTGGAAGCCTCTCTGGTCATGGGTACTAAAACTAACAAAGAAATCTTGATCAAGTTAGGTTTTCCCACTCAGCATATTATGAAGGCAGAGAGCTCCGATATGATAATTGCTATAAGAGCTAATGATGCCGGCTTGTTGCTGGCAACAACCCCAAAAGTCGAAGCTATTCTGCGGGGGACTGGCGGCGAGCAAACCTTAGGCATGGACCAATCCTCGACTGGTGAGAGATATGATCTTGAGTCGGTGCTTAATTCTGTTAAGGATATTAATATTGCATTAATTTCTGTTCCTGGTGAACACGTTAGAGGTTTAGCGTTCAAATTGATCGATGAGGGAATTCATCAACAAATTTTCAGCGATCATGTCAGCATGGATGATGAGCTTGAGATAAAAAGATATGCAGTGAAGAATCATGTATTAATCTTGGGACCAGGTGCTGGGACGTCCATTATCAATGGAAAAGGTATTGGGTTCTCAAATGCTGTTACCGCGGGTCCTGTCGCGATTGTAGCAGCAGCGGGTACTGGATTACAAGAGGTTTCTACATTGCTAGATCATTGTGGTATAGGGGTTAGGCACGGTTTGGGGGTCGGAGGAAATGATCCTAAAGAGAAGATTGGCGGATTAATGATGTCAGAGGCGTTAAAGATGCTAGATGAATCTGAAGATATCGATGTGATAAATATAGTGTCAAAGCCTCCTGCACGAAGTGTTCAGCAAAAAATAATTGACCATGCAGCTAGGCACGGAAAGAAGAAGTACGTAATGACCTTTATCGGCGGAAGCACCGCAAATTCAGAAAATACTAAAGTGAAAGAAGCCGGCAGCATTAGGAGGGGTACCAGGCAACCAAACAAAATCATTATCGCCAGTACTCTTACATCCTCGGTCTTTGCAACGGCAAACCAAATCGCTAACACAAACAAGTCTGAACCGACAATCGATACTGTTTACGTCAAGATTGAGGAGCTCAAACGAATTGTAGAGACAGAACGAAAGCGACTCAAGAATGAACAGAAGTACCTAAGAGCATTATACACCGGTGGCACTTTTGCATATGAAACACAGGTTATTCTTAATGGCCTTGATATAAGACCACTCTATTCTAATGCTCCCCTAACCAAGTCACAACTTCTACAAGACGCAATGAGAAGTTTCAAAAATTCGGTTATCGATCTTGGCGAGGAAGAGTTTACTAAAGGCAGAGCACATCCAATGATAGACCCTACTATAAGAAAACTCAGAATTGTTGAAGAGGCCTCTTATGAGGATGTAGCGGTGATACTCCTCGATTTTGTACTTGGTTATGGCTCCAACCCTGATCCAGTTGGCTCAACTATTGAAGAAATTAGAAAAGCAAAGTTGGTGGCCGCGAAAGCCAGGCGACACCTTAGCATTGTAGCTCACGTCTGTGGGACAAGAAGAGACCCTCAAGGTTACGATCGATCCTTGGTTAGATTGAAGGATGCAGGTGTGGTGGTTCTCCCTACCAACGCCTTCGCTGCAATCGCTTCCGCAGGAATAATAGCCAATAGACATATAGATTTCCGAGAGGCATATTCACAGTTTATTGGGGAAAAATATCTAGGCGAATTGACATAACTATGACCAACACCCAAAAGAAACTATTAGATTCAGACTTGACAGTAATTAATATAGGTATGAACATCTTTTATGACGCACTAAAGGTCCAGGATGTTAAAGTCATTCAAGTAGATTGGAAACCAGGTCCTGTGCTTGATAAGGTTAGTGAAGAGATTCTATCAAAAATTATGTAATCTTATTCGAGAACGGTAATGGATGAAAAAGCGTTAAAAGGGTTAATGCAGTTTGACGTCGACGAAGAGATTGACATGTCAATCAAATTGCAACTAGTGGAGATATGTTCACATCAGAAGTAAACGAAGGAATGGTTGCTTTCAATTGCGAGTGCATAGGCGTGTTGCACAAATCCATGCTCAAGTCTACAGCCAAGAAGAATTTAATTGGTAAGGTCATAAGTTCGTTTCCCTC
>DASSCH010000014.1:0-2425 GCA_035697905.1 Nitrososphaeraceae archaeon | reverse complement strand
AGAATGAAGTGGCTTTGAGTAAGCGATTTGCAAGCCTAGGCGATTCCGATATGGCGTGGTTTCATAGAAGATTGGCGGAGTCTATAGCCACTTATTTAGACTTATGGAAGTAGAGTAATGATGTTACTAGTAGAAGAGTATCAAATTTTCACGAATGATATCGCTTGTCTATGTGACAGGCCAGGAATCTTTTAATACTTCGCTGCGTGCTGAGGTTTGTGTCAAGTCTTTCCAGCTTCTCTACACTAGCTTACGAGCGAGCAATATAGAGCCATAGTGACCAGCATCGAGCTCACCTGGAGCAGTAACCATATCTGAAGACTTGTCTACTTTAGTTTGTATGCGGAAGTTATCAGCGATCCTTCTAAACAGTAATGGCAATTAAGCTACATTTGATTGTGAGTCACAATATCGGTTGGCGAGAAGCACTTTTGGAATCGACCCGCATAATTTGATCTGAATGTCTAATCTTAGCTGCAGGCGACCTATAATAGTTATAAATCATTGGTTGTAACTATATAATATGATCCCATCACATGACAAGAATATTAATAATCGATCAAGTCAAAAGGAGGTAATCGTCAGATTTAACGGAGTGTTGCCTGATAAGAGCCGGTTGGGCAATCAAGAGACATCTGAAAGATATGCAGAGATAGTGAAATCTGGCCAGGAAACCAATACGTCATGTTCGATAATTATACGTGACAGTAAACAAGGTAGTCCAGATTCAGGCTTTCATATCCTCTTCGATCTTGGAGAGGGAGTAATCAGTAGTGTTGAAAAAGGACTTTCGGAACTTGGAATTGAAAAGTATCGGGTGGGGAAAAATCAAGGTCTCCCGTTGCAATCTAAGCCTACTGTAGGTTCTCCAGTGCTAATCTCCTCAGGCTCCTCTGAAAGTCAAAGTTCAGTACTGCAGGAAAAAGCAGCTCATCTTTTTGATGCTTTACTAATTTCCCATCCTCACGAAGATCATTTAAAAGACCTTGCCAGCCTTGTTCGACGACAAACCTCGGTAGGAGATCAGATGGGAATTGACAAGATTAGAGTTTATTGTACTCGACCTTGTGAAGAACACATAATGAACTATTTGTTATCTCATGCTTCTATGACAATGAAAGATATTGAGAATTCCATAAACTTTCAAATTGTAACTCCCAACGAAGCTTTCGATGTTGGACCATGTTCTATAATGGCTATTCGAGCCTACCACGGGGGGGAGTGGGCGACTGATGGCGCCGTTATCTACATCGTGAATACTCTGAATACAAAGATAATATTAGGATGGGATTTTTTGTCCCTTCCAGGACAGGACGAAAATGTACTTTGGAATCCGGATCTACTAATCCTTGGGACTGAAACATATAACCAGCACCCTGAAACCGGAATGATCTCGGTCACAGAGGCGTATGATCTTGTCAGGAGATGGAACGCTAAAGAATGTTATATAGTGCATTACGGCGGACTCAACGATTTTGATGAAGGTCAGAATCAGTGGTTTAGAGGACCCGTAAAACCAATGTCTTCTGCTGAACTTCAGAGCACAATTGATTCACATCTGAAGATATCCGGAGCGCAAGGCAAGTTTAAAATTATCGTAGCAGAGGAAGGAACGATATGGACCAGAAGGGAGGATGGGAAGGATGGAGGAACTCCTACCAGTAGGGAACAAGTGGCTCCACAAATTGGGAGCAGCATTGAACTGGAAAGTCTAGAAAAATATGTTTTGAAAGTAGAAATGGATGAGAAGGTAGGAAGACTGAAGCTGGTTATTGAGGATAGAATTAACAGGTATGATATGGTATTTGAGAATCCGAGGTTGGAAAAAAATAGAGATAATAATTTCACCCTTTATGCATTAGGCGAGAAGGGAATGTTAGCAAAGGGGCCTGACTTGGTTGCAGAATTAATAAGGGGCTCGTCCATCCTTAAGATCTATGTATCTAAAGGGAAGAAAACAATTTTCTATGATGACATCTTGTTGGGAAAGAATGAAACAATCAAATTTGAACAATATCTAGTTGAAAATTTCGTGTAAAATGACCACACAACTCAGAATCTGACAAGTCGGTGTTCCACCTCACCTAAATTTTTGTAACATGTTTTTGGTTGTCTATTATGTTATGCACTTTTTAGTTTGAACCAAATGCTGATAGAACTGGTGTGAATTTAGAAAGTGATCCCTTGTTAAGGGATCTAATTGCAGATAATGATGACGAAATATCAACTGTTAAATTTGTAACGGGATTTACAGGAATCACTGATATAGAAGCCAGTCCTGACGGTAATTTGTATATTCTAGCTTTTGACCGCGAAGCAGAAGGGCAAGGAAGTCTCTACAGAATATTACCTCCAGGCGAAGGAGCTGCTTCTACTGCTACTGGAGTTCCTTCCACTACACCGCCGGAGACCGTTACTCCCCCAG
>DASSCH010000013.1:0-11167 GCA_035697905.1 Nitrososphaeraceae archaeon | reverse complement strand
AAGATGGATTCGTCTGGAGATAGATTCTTAATAGCCGTTACCTGAAAACATCCCACGAAATAAATCTGGGCGAAATTTGAAAGTAACTGTCTCCTATCATCGGGTTTCGAAACACTGCTCGAGAATACTCAATCGCCTGCCCTTCCATCGGACATTCGCCTAATTTTTCCTTAAATGTTTGTAACGTTTGGTTGGTTGTCCAGCTCCAATCTGAAAATACGCTTGATGATGATGAACTATTAACAAATCACAGGTTTGAACTGAATTGGAGCGGGCCCGTCGGGATTCGAACCCGAGACAGCCGGATTTCTTTCATATGTTAAAAGTCCGGTACTCTACCTGGCTGAGCTACGGGCCCATATTACAATTAGGCTTTGCATGGGTATAATTTAATCATATACTAATGAGAATGTGCGAGCTGAGGTATCCGCATAATCGATGTTGAATTCTATTTTCTCATATTACAACTCAATAAGCAAAACATTTTTAATTAGTATTTTAGATTCACTGCTTGAGTTTGTGCGCCCGGGTAGTATAGAAGAGCTCATTCAAAAGCTCTGTAAAGTCCGGTCTAGTATGGGGGACTGTCACTCCTTCGACCCGGGTTCGAATCCCGGCCCGGGCGTTTAACAATTGTTCTATCCCGCTTGTAATAATTGCAAAAAATCTTTATTCTTCGCGGCAATGAAAGATATTCTATTATCAAGTGACAAATCGGAGTCAAGATGTCCACCTTGAGGGTTAAAGAGTATCCCACCCGCCTCTTTAGTAATCAAATAACCAGCTGCCAAATCTGTAACTCTAATTTTGCCGCGAAGATCAATATACATGTCTATAAGACCTCGTGCAAAAAAACACAATTCGAGTGCGTTCGCACCCAAATGCCTAACGTGCAAACATTTCGATATGATTTTGGCCACCCTTTCAATACCGCCAGCACCCATACCAGAAATGTTAACACCGACAACGAGTTCGTTCTGAGTTTTGTCCCGTCCACGAATGTCATTATTATTGATATTTAGTACTTTTCCGTTCATTAATGCCCCCCTATTTACTGAAGATTCGTAAACGTCTCCAGTGTTCAAATCAACGATGACGGCATCACTCACTGCGCTAAAGTTACACTGAGTTGCATACGCTAGTGAACAGCATGAGAAAGGGATCCCGCGTGTGGCGTTAGTCGTTCCATCTACGGCGTCCATAATTAGGTAACCATCACTACCTTCAATTGTACCACATTCTTCTCCAATCACTGTCGGCTTAAATTCAAGGTTTTCTATCGTATGGAGAACAGTGCTCTCGGCTACCAAATCAATTTTCGACGACAGGTCTCCTCCTGCCCCTCTTCCGAATGTAACGGCACTTTCGGGCCTGCCAATCAGATCACTTGTCTCCTTGAATACTGCAGAAGCGGCAGCCTTCAAGATATCTATGGTTTGCAACTTGTAAAAAACATAGTTACCCTATTTACTACGGTCTTGTTTCTATGAAATCAGATTTCAGGCAGATATTTCGTTTTCCCTTTTATTTTTCCTACTTCTAATTAGTTTGTAAATGTAAACCTTGGCGGCCAGGTATAGACTATAGAGATGAGACTTTGATTGCATGTATTTTTTATCGCTGGTATCAGTTATAAAGTTATTGAGCTCATTCCATTACAAGTATAGCCATTTGAATTCATTTAATGGCTGAAAATCCAAAACTCATGCCGAGTTAGCTAGCATGTTATAAACCCTGAGTTATATATGATGGGGACTATCCAAAAATCAAATTCAAATTATTGACGAATTACTTTAAGTTTCGTTTCGGAATTTTATCAATGCGGATCAAACTTTTCTTTGAAGGATGTCCTCTTCATACCAGGATTTAATCTACGTCGGTCTTGACTGATTGGCAATATCGTCATTGTCTGAACTATCTATCGCCCAAGGGAACCACTTTCCTATTACTCTGGCCCAATCGACACGAATCGATAAGTATACAACAATAACCAATCCTACTACACTCGCAATAATCCCCAAAGTCAGGTAAAGGGGATCTATATCTGTTGAGATAAATGATTCGAAAAACGGCCTTCCTAGAATTACTGAGCTCCATACAATTATTTCGTTAAGTATGAATTTGCCAGAGAACGTAGCTATAGCAAATTTCCATGGACTATACCTTGCCAGTCCCAAAGGTATGTAAACCACATCGTCTGGTATAGGTGTTAACGCAACTATGAATGCCCCCAAACCACCATACCTACGAAGTACCTTTTGAAGAGGGTACATCCTCTGTTTGGTCTTGTCACTCAAAATACTCCTGCCATAATAACTTGCATAAAATATTATCATTTTTGCCAACAAGACCCCTATCGCGCTAACCAGGGAAATTAAGTTCGGGTCTAATTGTTCACTCAGTGCTGCCGCTACCAAAACTGGAAAATAGGGTACGGGTACAAATACGATAATACTCCCGACAAAACTTGCCGTGAAAACACCTAGATATCCAAAGCTATCAAAGAAAGTAAATAGCCAATCTAGTGTTGTCAAGGGCAGTACAGCTTCTAACGACCTATATATCTAGTAGTTGCCCTTCCAAAATTCTGATTTCACATGGATAAAAAGAAGCCAGGGCGTGGTTAAACCGATAAGAATAGTATTCAGTACGCCTTAGCAAAAACTGCAACGGTTTCGGCTTTCTTACCACAATAAACGCATCTGACCTCGGAATTCCAAGTATTATTGCTTTCAAAAGGAATGAGCCTTATGTCCGCACCCGTTTCGTCCTTGATCGAAATCTCACATTCTTCATCACCACACCATCCCGCAGAAACAAAACCCACTTGTTTCTGGACCATTTCCTTAAGTTCGTGATAGCTGCTCGCTTTTGTCGTTCTGCTTTCAAGGGCCTCGTTCGCCTTTTTGAGGAGACTAGTGTGAACGAGATCTAATAGTTCTATCACCCTCTTAACCAAACTGATTTGCGAAATTGTTTCCTTCTCCAATGTATCCCTTCTAACAATTTCTAATTCTCCGTTCGATATCTCTTTGGGCCCGATGCTAATTCTCAAGGGGACACCTTTTTTCTCCCAATCATTATATTTCCAACCTGCTGTGATCTCATCCCGAGTATCTAAGTGTACTCTTATTCCTGCCTTCGTCAATTCTGATGCGAGTTCAGTCGATTTAGGAATAACATTCTGATTAGACTGCTCCTTCTTATAGATAGGAACTATGACTACTTGTATAGGAGCGATTTTTGGAGGGATGACTAGGCCGCGGTCATCTCCATGTACCATTATGAAAGCTCCTATCAATCTCCAGGATATTCCCCATGAGGTTTGCCATGCGAAATGTTCCAGATTGTCACTGCCAAGATACTTTATTTCAAATGGGACGGAAAAGTTCTGACCAAGATTATGGGAAGTAGCCAATTGTAATGCTTTCCCATCTGGCATCATGCCTTCGAGTGTAGTAGTCGCGAGCGCCCCAACAAATTTTTCCTTCCTTGTTTTGGTACCCTTCAAAGCGGGGACGGCCAAATAATCTGCCAAAATCTCTTCATATAGGTCGAGTATAAACCTAACCTCCGATTCTGCCTCCTTGTAGTTTGTATGTACTGTATGACCTTCCTGCCAGAGAAATTCAGAATTCCGAATAAATGGCTTTGTTGACTTTATTTCGGCTCTCATCGCAGAGTTCCAAAAATTAAGTTTCAGAGGAAGGTCCTTATAACTGGCAATCCAGTTAGAGAATAAGTAATATGCAATTGCTTCTGAAGTTGGACGCAAGGCAAGCTTCTCTGGTAATGAATTATCTCCTGCTTTAGTTATCCAGAATACTTCTGAATTGAACCCCGAAAAGTGAACTTCCTCTTTTCTAAGTAAACTCTCTGGGATAACAGACGGAATGTATGCATTTTGGTGGCCAGAATTCTTAAGGCGAACGTCAACGATCTGTTTGATCGATTCCCAGATTGAATATCCATATGGCTTAAGTACAATAAATCCCTTTGAAGGTCCGTAGTCGACAAGGTCAGTCTTTAATAACACTTGACTATACCAATCGCTTAAATTGTCGCCTTTCCTTGCCGTAATTCCGTATTCTTTTTGGATCTTCAATTATGAGAGGCAGATCAGAATCGATTTATGAAGTTTTGGTGGCCTACAAAGGTTCTCCTCTGCAGTACACCTGTCCAGAAATCCTGCTGTGAAAGTTCTTACACACATAACATTGAATAAATCCAACTTCAGTTTGAAGTACAGGACAGTCTACCGCTTCGAGTTTCATACGTCTCAGCATACGTGGACTAACACCCTTCAATTTCAACTTACCCTTATCGTCCATCATTCCAATGCTTTTGAGTTCATTTTTTGAATCATTCGACAACTTTATCGGTTTTTCTATTTGTTTCACTGGAACTAAGAATTTAGTCTCAATCGTAGCTTCTTCATTCATTCATACATGCTTCAGTAAATTCATGATATAATGCTTTTCCTTTAAGGGCAGATAACAATGAATAATTCGAATGTTTAATGCAAAAATATAGTATCCCTCATGGGGAGATCGTTCTAAGTGTTTTTTTCTAAACAAAGTTAATATATAGTAAAATTAGAGGTCTGAATAATATCCCCAAGATGCTTGTCGTCTTCGACGTTGAAGGAGTTCTTCTGAATGCAGAATATCTTCCGGTTCTGGCTCAGGTCATGGGCCCAGATAGGGAGAAGGAGATCTGGGACATTACTAAGCAGGGAATACGCGGCGAAATCAACTGGGAAGAAGGTCTTATAAAACGAGTTCATGCGCTGAGGGGTATTCGACAAAGTGAAGCCAAGAAAATTGGTGAGAACTTACAGATTATGCCCGGCGCAATAGAATTATGCCAAGCCTTAAAGCGATCTGGCTGGAAATTGATCGCTGTTTCTGGTGGGTTCACCATAATCACGGATAGATTGAAAGAAGTACTGGGACTAGACAGAATATTTTCTAATGAGCTCATCTTTTCCAATGGAGTTCTGCGGGATGTCAACGTTAGAGTTACTTCTGACAAGGCAGCTGCGATAAAGGATGTCTTAAAGGAGTGGGGAGTTAAGAAGCAAGATACCGTTGTCGTGGTTGACGGTGCAAACGATCTGAAACTATTTGCTCTCGCAGGGTTCACAGTTGGCTTTTGCCCGGTCGATAAAATACGAGAAAGGGCAGATGCGGTGATTGAGATCCGGGATTTGTCCCTTCTATTGAATTTACTGGAAAAGAGATTCGGTAAAGCCGTTTTGGCCAATATCTAGATTTACAGATTCACATAATTGTCAATCCAACCCCTGCAAATCATACCGATACCCGTGGATAAGGATGTAGCAAGAGGCGATGATATTGGCAGATTAATAATTCGCTCGCTCAAAGCAAACCGAGTATCCATCAAGAATTATGACGTGGTGGTAGTTGCGCAGAAAATTGTTTCAAAATCTGAAGGTCGTATTCTAGATCTATCGACGGTAAAACCGTCCAAACACGCATTTGAGTTAGCCAGCAAGACAAAAAAGGACCCTCGATTTGTAGAATTAATACTCGCGGAGTCCAGGAATGTAGTTAGGTATTCGGAAAACCTGATCATCACCGAGACAAGACACGGTTTTATTTGCGCAAATTCGGGGATCGACCAAAGCAACGTATCTAGTCCTGGAGACGGCTTTGTGTTGCTCTTGCCCATCGATCCAGATCTATCTGCTAGGCGAATAAGACAAGCAATTGTCGAATCGATTGGCGTCAATATTGCTGTCGTAGTGTCAGATACATTTGGAAGGCCTTTTAGATTAGGACAGACAAATGTCGCGATTGGAGTGTCGGGTATAGATTCAATAAAAAGCTACATAGGGCAATCCGATATGTACGGCAACATGCTTAGGATAACGGAAATTGCTGTCGCAGACGAACTTGCATCAGCCGCAGAACTTGTAATGGGCAAAACACAGAGGGTCCCTGTGGTCATTATAAAGGGATATAAATTTTCGCTCACGGAGACAAGTTCCGCGAGATCCCTAGCGCGGGATAGTGTTCATGACCTGTTTAGATAGAAGATTGTCCGCGGTCAGAATGTTTCTAAACATTTAATATCTTGAAAACTCAAATTAATTTATTCGTTGAGTGCCAAGAGTGACATTGCTCCGACAAAAACAATTGATGTAAGGGGGTTATATTGCCCTGAGCCAGTGTTTAGAACCAAAATAGAAATGGAACGACTTGTCAAAGGGGAGATAATCAAAGTAATCGCTGACGATCCTGCCTCTGAGGAAGATATCTCAAGATGGGTCAACAGGAATGGTCACGAGTTGCTTTCAGTAAATCTGATCAAACCAGATCTGGAATTTATGATAAAAAAGGGAAAGTAGAAGTATGGCCACATTAGCTCAAGCGAAAGCTGCTGAACGTATCGGGAACACCCCACTCTTAGAGCTCTCTTCTTTTTCAACCAAATACATCAAGTTCTATGGTAAACTCGAATGGTATAACCCATTTGGATCAGTAAAGGATAGACCCGCATATTGGATGATCAAAGATGGTGAAAGGAAAGGATTGCTAAGAAAGGATTCTAGTATCATTATCGAACCTAGCTCAGGAAATACTGGAATCGCTCTGGCAGGGATCGCCGCTGCTCTAGGCTATAAGGTTGAGATAGTTATCCCTGAAAAGGTAAGCCAGGAGACCAAATCACTTTTGAGAAAACTGGGAGCTACTCTACATGAAACCACTGATGATCTTTGTCCAAGGGTAGGAGCAGGTACTGATCAGAGTATAGCGCTTGCGAAGGCTATCTCAAAACCAAGGCCTGATATATACTATATGCCTAATCAGTATGAAAATGATGCTAATTTTCTGTCTCATTATGAAGCGACAGGACCAGAAATATGGGAACAAACTGACAGGAATGTTACTCATTTTGTTACTGGGTGCGGGACTGGGGGAACAATCACTGGCACAGCGACTTTCTTGAAGGAAAAAAATCCAGATATCCGTGTCGTAGCGGTACAGGCGCAGAGAAATCATTTACTGCAGGGTTTGAGGAATTTTGAAGAATCCGCTATGCCGGACCTCTTTCTTCGAAGAAAACATGTAGCCGATGAATGGTATACTGCCACCAACGATGAATCATTTTTGATGGTAAAGCAACTAGCTGAAAAAGAAAAGCTATTTGTCGGACCATCGACTGGTGCAGTGATGTCCGCAATGGTAAAGATTTCACAAGGAATGAAGAGTCCCGGTTCTATTGTAGGCATATTTGCAGACGACGGTAGGAAATTTAAAACGCTTTATCAAGAATTGAAATTGTTTGACGAAGAACAGATTGCCAAAATAATGGCCGAGTCAAAACATCTTCCATTACTCGCGTTCGATGCCGATTAGCCTCAAAGATAATGCCTTGAAAAGCCGGCGAATATTATAGTCCTGCTCCGCGGATCTCCACTAGCCATTTTTCGACATCTAGCGCAGCCATACATCCAAAACCCCCGGCCGTGATCGCCTGTCGATATCTATAATCGTGCACGTCTCCTGCTGCGAATACCCCATCAACGCTTGTTCGAGTATTCTTTGTTAGAACGATATACCCTCTATTATCGAGCTCGACTTGACCCTTAAATATGGATGTATTTGGTTCATGACCAATTGCAACAAAAAGGCCACCTACTGGTATCTTCCTTTCTTCGCCAGTTCTAAGATTTTTGACCGAGATACTGTTGATCTTCTTATTACCGCTAATATCAGATACCACATGATCCCAGACAAAATCAATCTTCGGGTTCTCAAAGGCCTTTTCTTGGAGTATCTTGCTTGCTCTTAGGTAATCCTTCCTATGGATTATTTTCACTGATTTTCCAAATTTTGTCAGGAAGGTTGCTTCTTCAATTGCAGTATCACCACCTCCTACGACCGCAATATCCTCTCCTTTGAAAAAGGGTCCATCACAAGTAGCACAGTATGAGATGCCTTTACCCGCGAACTCTTGCTCAGCTCTTAAGCCCAGCTTTCGAGGTGATGCCCCAGTACAAATAACAACTGACTCGCAACGAAATTCCTGCCCGTGGGTATTAATTCCGAAAGGTCTCTTTTTGAAATCGACCTCCACTACTTCATCATCTAAAAGTTTGGCGCCGAATCTTTCTGCCTGCTGACGCATGTTCATCATAAGTTCAGGGCCGAAAATTCCATTTGGAAATCCAGGATAATTTTCCACTTCGCTTGTCGTCATCAGCTGTCCTCCGGGAAGAGATCCTGAGATTAGAAGTGTATTCAATTTGGCTCTAGATGTATATACGCCAGCGGTATAGCCTGCCGGTCCGGATCCTATTATTATCACTTCGTAAGTTTCAGGTCTGCGAGACGAATTGTTTTCGCTTCTGCGAGGGTCAGAGGACATAGATTTTTAGGATCTAAGGAGTACCGACCTGTTAATAATTCGTTCGGAACTGTTGTTGCGTTCGTAGCTAGCGGACGAGGTTAGGCAGCAGCCTAATTGAGTAGTAAAGCCAAAAGTTCCTGTTAAATCGGAGGACGGCAATAGTTGACCTGATCCATGGTTCTTCAATTGATCGCCATTGATACATGATAGCAGTCTTCTGATAACGACAGCGAGCTTTCTCAAAATTTGGCGTGATTCGGTTACCCGACCCTAAATGTAGTACTCTCAGAAGCAGCTAGCAAGACTGGAAAATGAATGCCAATTATAATATTCCTCAGAAATAATAATTGAAATGGTATCCGTCCGTAAGTGCACGAAACCACCTGTCGAATTATTCGACTCTGTATTACCTAACTGTAGCTCTGTATTTACTTTTTTGCGTTTTTTACCTTAACCTTTGGAAGGTCAGATAACCCTTTTAATTTGTCGGTCACGATTTCGGCGACCCTCTTTCCAGATAGAAGCATTGAACCAAACGTTGGTCCCATTCTAGGCAAACCAAATGTCTCAGTCACACACATACCAGTCGCCACTAGTCCCGGAAATATTTCAGCGGTATTTTCTACTACCGCATCTTCTCCTCCATCTACCCACATAGGGTCCATTCCTTTCCAATCAACAAGACCTCTTTGCATCAATCTTTTGACTGCAACTGAATCGTGTCCAGATGCGTCAACTACAATCTTACTTTCTAACGCAATAGGATCAACGCAAGTAATATTCCTTGGAAGGGCCGAAACAGGCATCCAATTTACTACAACACCAGCTACCCGCTTGTTCTTAAGTACCAAGTCATCAAACTTCGTAAGTTGCAAAAACCGAACCCCTGCCTCACATGTTGCTGCGATGAGCTTAGAACATGCCTCTGGACCCCATGTTGCATATAGGCTATCGCTAATCTTCCTGTACCGTACTCCCAATTCTTCCCAAACCATTTGAGCAGGAGCTCTTACTGTAACAGGATTCATCATGTAACCTCCTACCCAGTAACCGCCGCCAAGGTAATTGTTTTGTTCAATTACCAATGTTCTTATCCCATTGTTGGCTAACCCCCTGGCCGCAGTCAGGCCAGCCGGACCTCCACCAATCACGATTACATCTGATTGAGAATATTCCTGCAGTGTATCATTAAACATTGAAGTAATTGTTCTTGTGATTTCGCTTTCGCTTACATCCGAAAATATCCTTGCCATTCCAATGAAAGTACTTTGTGCATGTAAATATATTATTTACTCTCTTGGATAAAAAACCACGACTTCCTTGTTTGCATCGCCAGGCCGAATCAAGACTTCACAGGCTTGCTATTGCCCTTTAGGCTGCGAGCTCGAAACTGGGCCAGCGCGAATCTTGGCATCAAGATTTTCCACAAGGTCTAACAAGTCAGCTTTGTGTGAGATAAGGTATTCAAGTCCCCTATCTTTCAATCTTATTTGGTACAACCTAAGATCACGGTGATCGTCAAAAAATTGTTCAATCATTGCGGCCCCGTGCTTACTTGGATTTATTAGTGATTCAAAAATGTTGGTCGTTGCATCTAGGTCCCCTTTTTCTATTGCCAATCGGGCATCGCCCAGTATTCCACTTATATCCCGTAGCTGCTGGACAGGCGCTGAAATGGTTTTTGTTCTATGCAGAAACCCTGTTCGTTTAGTACTTCCAACTCTTTCGGCGATATTCTTAGCTAATTCGTAATATTCTTCCTTCCTGCCAAATGGATAATATCCATACCTTTGTTCCCTTCGCACAACCAATCCTTTCATAGCCAATCTAGTAAGGGCGTACTCCACTTCCTCCTTGTCCATCGAAGTAATCCAAACTACTTTACCAGGATAATTGTAACCTTGTCTAATAGCTTCAAGCACTACGACTTCAACAATACGCCTAAATCCTTCCTCGGCCCTCGCGTATTCAAAATCCCTATCACGGACGGCCTTCCTTGCGAAAGAGATATCGATCTCGATGGAGCGCTTGAGCGCTTCCAATCCGTCTGCCACATTCTTGCTAAGAACCAGGTAGCAAGCCAAATTATACCAGGCCATACCATCGTTCGGATCAAAATCTATAGCATTTTCACAAGCTTGTATTGCTTTTTCATAATTTTTCAACCTGTAAAATGCTAGTCCCTTCAAGTTCCAAGCTTCTGCATTGTTAATGTCAATCTCAAGGGCTTTATCATAGCATGAAACGGCCGTTGTATACTCGTCCAAATGAAAATGAGCATAGCCCTTTTTGATCCAAGCGTCAACATAACTGGGGTCCAAACGTAAAGCCAGATCAAAATCTCTAATCGCATCTTCCATTTTATCGTCAGACATATGCGAAACCCCTTTCTTGTATTGGTCAGTCTTTTGGATGTCTCTAACATCTAATTGCTCTTCTTCACTAGAGCGAGTAGAGACTTCATTTGGATCTTCATTAGGCGTCCTCCTCCTTAGGAAATTGCCCATTTAATTAAGCTACTCCGTTCGAAGTTAAATACATTTGGAAGAGTCCAATATGGAGTACATGACAGTTCGATTCTTGTTCCAAAAATAAGAAACGATCAATCATTCAATACACTATTTGGAGGTTGGACGGGGACGCACCATCTGACGTTACATAAGAATATAACAACATTTCTGAGCTAGGTATGGTTGTGAGAATTATCATCAGAGTTGGAACCGCTCCACATACAACGATTGTCAATATGATTAGCCAAACGGCAGTCATTTTCTCTACCATATTTTCA
>DASSCH010000012.1:0-2538 GCA_035697905.1 Nitrososphaeraceae archaeon | reverse complement strand
AAAAACCCCGGTATTATAAATTCCTCCTTCCTTTGCTATCCGATTTATGTAATTGCTATTTATTGCAGCACCTCCACATAGAATAGGTATCTTGATGTCATTTGTCCTAGCATATTCAACAAAATATTGCATCTGCTTTGAGGTAGAAACTAGCAATGCAGATAGTCCCACGGCATCAGGTTTAACCTCATTTATTTTATCTACTATAGTTTGAAGCCCAACTTGTTTACCTAGGTCATAGACGGTGTACCCATTATTGGTCACGATGGTTTTTACTAGATTTTTTCCGATGTCATGAACATCCCCGTACACGGTACAGAGCACCAATTTGCCCTTTGTAACCCCTTCCTGCTTGATCAGATACTTCTCCAGCTCTGCAACTGCCGCCTTCATGCATTCTGCAGATTTGAGAACAAAAGGCAGGATGATTTCACCTGCACCGAATTTGTCGCCTACCTCTTTCATTGCAGGAAGTAGAACTTCATTTAAGGTTCTGACAGCTGATTCGTGTGCAACCCTGCGAGAGCTCTGCAAAATCTTGTGGGGAACTCCAAATTCGTCGATCTTATCTTCCAATACTACGTCATTCTTGTCGCATCTTTCCGCGATAGCCGCAACGACATCATTTTCAATTCCCTCTTTTAGTCTATTTACTATGCGAAAGTAACACCTTCGGCTGGCGTCCCACGAAGGATCTACTTCTAGTCTATTAGTAGATTTGGTATACTTATTTGTAGTCGATGATCGCTCGAAATAGGAAATAAATTCACTTAGCGAATTACTATTTTGATTAAAAATAAGATCTTCGGCAAGTTTTTTCTCGTGTGAACTAATAGAAGAGTAGGGTATTACATCCTTTGCATTTATAATGACAGTATCTAAACCATATCGTAATGCATGGTAAAGGAAGACCGAATTAAGGATCTTCCTAGCATTATGAGCTAAACCAAAGCTCACATTGCTTAGTCCTAAAGTTGTGAAACTTTCCGGAAATCTCTTCTTTACTAGTCGTATCCCTTCGAGCGTTTCCCTTGCTGAGTTTGCAAACTCGCTCTCCCCCGTTGCTAAAGTAAAAGTTAATACATCAAATAGATACTGCCAGGGCTTTAAATCATAATTTTTGCCTGTATTGTAAAGGATCTCAGCAGTCTTAACTTTTTCTTCCGCAGTCTTCGCCATGCCTTGTGGACCAATACACATAGCAATTGCTGGGACGCCAAATTTCCTCATCAGAGGTGCTAGTTTATGAAATCGATTTCCATCTCCTTCTAGATTTATAGAGTTTATTATAGGCTTTCCAGGAATTTGTCTCAATGCGGATTCTACAACAAGCGGATCAGTAGAATCTATCACCAAGGGGGCTTCAATCTCGATGCTTAGCTTCTTGACCAATTTAGTCATGAATTCCAATTCATCTGAACGTTCAGTTGTAGCGACGCACACGTCTAGGCAATGAGCTCCGTCTTCAACCTGAGTTCTAGCTAACTTAAGGAGTCCATCAAAGTCGTAATTGAGGACTAGATCCTTAGCTCTCTTTGAACCCTGAGTATTGAGTCTTTCTCCTATGATTAGTGGTGGTGGATTCTGCACTATATCCACAACTTTCAAAGCTGAGCTCACTCGCGGTGTCGTCGACATTTCATTCAATCCATCAGCCGAGTCATACTTTCATATACTAAAGCTCAGTAGACAAAGAATGTATCATTTGGGTTTAGCTATCGGGAGCAGTAAACCCTTCTTCGTCCAACATTTCTCTTAGCTTGTTGATATGTATAGGAGTCGTGCCGCAACAACCACCTATGATCTTGATTCTACTAAACTGCCTGATGAATTCTCGCATTTTCAGGGCCATGTCTTCAGGGTTCATCTTGTATACTGCCTTTCCCCCTACATTTTGAGGCATCCCAGCGTTTGGAACCACGAGGATAGGCAAACCGCGTTGTTCGTCCAACCATCTTATACTTGAAAGCATTTCTTCAGGGCCGGTGGAACAGTTGAGTCCAAAGATGTCTATCCCCATGTCAGAAACTGTAGTATATGCTGCTTGTACATTTGTTCCTAAAAGCATATTGCCGTACCGATCTAGCGTAACGTTTCCGATGAGAGGAACTCTTTTGCCTACATTCTCCATTGCTTTATGACAGGCCTCAATTGCCAACTTGACCTCAAGTATATCCTGGCTAGTCTCTATTAATAGAGAGTCAACTCCTCCCAATAGCAAACCTTCGAATTGTGGTATAAATCCTTCAATAATTTGTTGCGGGGAGACTTTTCCCAAGTCCTGATCTTCTGAACTTGGCAAAAATCCTGTAGGCCCTACTGAACCAATGACGTAGCGGTATCGATCCTCAAATTCGTTACACACATCTCTTGCCAATTCGGCAGCTTCTCGGTTAATTTCTACTGTTTTATCTCCAAAGCCGTATTCTTTGAGCTTGAACAAATTAGAACCAAATGAATTTGTTTCGATACAGTCTGCACCTGCCTTAAGGTAATCACGATGTATTTTCTTAATCCACTCGGGTTTGGTCATATTGA
>DASSCH010000011.1:0-2935 GCA_035697905.1 Nitrososphaeraceae archaeon | reverse complement strand
CGATTTGAAAAACTATGCCAACTGGTGGCAATGGATGAAAGGCGCCAGCTGGAAGCATCCGCAGGGACCTGGCAGCACCATTATTGGATTGGATGATCATCCTGTAGTTCACATCGCTTATGAAGACGCTGAAGCCTATGCGAAATGGGCAGGAAAAGAATTACCAACGGAAGCAGAATGGGAGTTTGCTGCAAGAGGTGGATTAGATGGAATGGATTTTACCTGGGGAGATGAAGATACACAGCTTACCAAACCCATGGCCAATACCTGGCAGGGAGAATTCCCTTACCAGAATTTATTAATAGATAAATATGAAGGCACCTCTCCTGTTGGTTCATTTGATCCAAATGGCTATGGTTTATTTGACATGGCAGGTAATGTTTGGGAATGGACATCTGACTGGTATGTCCCGCATTTAGATGAATCTGCTAGTAAGGTCAAAACTTGCTGTACAACTTCTGTCAATCCAAGAGTAACATCACTAGAATACAGTTATGATCCGAGGCAGCCACAGTTTAAGATTCCAAGAAAAGTAGTAAAAGGTGGTTCGCATATTTGCGCTCCGAATTATTGTTTACGATACCGCCCTGCGGCTCGACAGCCACAGATGATCGATACAGGGATGACCCATATAGGGTTCAGGTGTATTATTAGGACAACGTAATGATATATGGTGTTAATTTTTTAGCGGGCCCGTGGGTCCCCGTGCTTTTAGAAACGCTATAACGTAGGTTTCAATAGAGAAGTATCCGAAGGTAGCTAAAAAGGTTTTGTTAGTAAGCGCTGGAAGAGGGACTCGGGTAGGCAGGCATTCCACTTTGATGTATGTTACAACAAGTACTACTGCCTGCTCATCTGGCAAATTGACTACTACTGATTCATCACTAAGTACTTGTGGACTATATATTGACTTATAAACACGCATCAACTTCATGCAGCCATTGTCAATTGCAGAAAATAGAAATGCCACTGCTGTAGATCCTCTTCCTTCCTGGAACCAGGGGAATGTAAAAGCAAGAATATTAAATTTTGTAAAAAATGTAACCAATTCAGAAAACACTAACTACATCACACCAGAAGATAGAATAGCAGTATTTGATAATGATGGAACTTTGTGGGCTGAAAAACCAACTTATTTCCAAGGCTTTTTCGTCCTTGATAGACTTGAAGAACTGTCCAAGTCAAATCCTGAAATAAGTCGTAATCCACAGCTCCAACAACTGCTTAATAAAGATTTTACAAATTTGCAGCAATTAAGTAAAAAGGATATTATGTCTCTGGTTATGTTAACCCATTCCAATATTACCCAACATGAATTTAATAAGATGGTACAGAAGTGGGCTGAGACGGCACATCATCCTCAGACACAAAAAAGATTTGTGCAAATGGTATACCAGCCAATGAATGAACTCATTGATTTTCTTAAATTAAATCATTTTAAGACATTCATAGTATCAGGTGGGGGTATAGACTTCATAAGAGAAGCGCTTTCAAATGTGTACGGAATACCTCCAGATCAAATAATAGGCAGTAGCATAAAATTCAGGTATATTAACGGAACCAATAGAGGAAATTCGACCATCTTAAGAGAGCCAGAACTAGCTTCTTTTAACGAAAAGGAAGTAAAACCAGAGAACATTCAGCTCCATATAGGAAAAGTGCCTGTATTTGCTGCGGGAAATGCGGATGGAGATTTGGAGATGCTTAGATACACTGCTGATAACAACAGCCTCGGTAAATCACTCGAGATTCTAGTCCATCATGACGACGGCGTAAGAGAATATTCTTATGACACACAGAGTGAAAACGTGCTAATAGAGGCCCAAGGACGAAATTGGACTATAGTTAGTATGAAGGATGATTTTAGAATTATATATCCTAATACAAATAGTACCAACTAAAAATTATGCTAGCTAGTTAAAAATAATAATGTCAATGACCTACCTGTTAAACACTTCTGATATTCGAATGGCAACTTTTCGTCGATACACTTTTGAATTTTCTCCTTAGTATCTTGACATTGACTAGAATAATTTATTCTTCCCTCAGCTTTATTTTAGTCACCATATTGCTCCTTGCTACACCACATATTTAAGCCCAGCAGCAGGCAGGGATTACAATCAAAGAATGGGAAGTACCCACTCCAAATTCCGCTCCTCACGATATTGTAGTTGATGAGCGAAATAAGATTGTCTGGTTCACCGAGATAAGCACTAACAAAATTGGCAAGTTCGACCCAGCAACTGAGCAATTCCAGGAATTTGACATCCCTACGCCGTCTTCGAGACCTCATGGACTTGTAGTTGATGAGAGTGGCAACGTCTGGTTCACTGAAATGGCTGGCTCAAAGATTTGAAAACTTGGTGTTGAAACTGGGCAGATAGTTGAATTCGCGACGCCTACCCCAAATTCCGCTCCTCATACCTCCATTATGGGTAATGGAGTACTGTGGTTCACAGAAATTGATGCGTCCAATATAGGCAGGCTCAATTTGACTACTGGTGCTATAGATGAATTCCCTACACCCACGAGAGACTCATCGCCTTATGGAATAGTTGTAGACTCCGAAAGAAATGCTTGATATGCTGCACTAACTGGTCACAGAATAGGTAAAGTAGATTCAAAGACTGGTGAAATAACTGAATACCCCACGCCAACAATATATAGCGGGACAAGGAGAATTGCAATAGATAGCAATGGCAAGCTATGATTCACAGAATATAACGCTGCAAAGATAGGTAGCTTCGATCCGAGAACTAACGAGTTCAAAGAACATGAGACTCCTACTCTACGATCTGGCCCTTACGCGATATGGGTCGATATTTTCAATAATGTATGGTTCAGCATGACTAACGCTTTCAAGGTAGGAAAATTGAACCAGAGTACTAATACGATTCAAGAATATGATTTGCCAACTCCGAAAACAATAATTCGA
>DASSCH010000010.1:0-2844 GCA_035697905.1 Nitrososphaeraceae archaeon | reverse complement strand
TACGTCGGGTGCTTGATTGAAGAAGATATGCCATACTGGAGGTAACCCGGGAGTAGGAGGAGGGAAGAAACCTGGAATCGGAGATTCCATGACTACTAACTTCTTTACTTCTGATGGATATTCAGCTGCATAGGGATAGGCCGCAAGTACTCCGATATCATGACCCACAAGGTAAATTGAATTGAATCCTAGCTGAGTAACCAGTTGATGTATGTCTTCAGCGACGGTCGGCATCCCGTACTCCCTTTTGCTGCGGTTGCTGTTGCTGTTGTTGACCGCGAATAGATTGAATTATCTTTTCCAATCTTATCCGTAGAGCCGCTCCTTGTTCCCTAAGTTGTTTAGTATCTATCTCTAGGCTTTTATCATCTATAATTTATCAAGTGATTCTAATAGAATGGCAGCTCCCTCTGGATCTGGCATTCCTCTAGTTGAAGATATGAATAAGGCCTTAGAAGCCAGTCCATTTGATAGACATGAGGATGATAATCCTCCTGCTAATCCGCCGATAAATGCAGTAGTAGGATACACATTCTGCTCAGAGTTATACTCTGCGTGAGCCTCCTTGCTTTGTGTCTCTTCATGTGTATCTGGAATTAGACTAGCCTCATCCGCAACCTCTCCGAGCTGGAATTAGATATCTAAAAAATTCACCTGATGTTCAATCTGTTCTAATACATGTTACAGCCTTTACAATTTTTGGAAGCACATTATTTGCATTATTGCCTTCCCTTGTAAGAGATACTTTGGGATTTGGTTCACGTGTGCGTGTCCTTCCTGACCAGCAAGTAAACAATGTTAACCTGCAGATTTTCTACCGAACACAACACAACGTCAAAAATAGTTCCCATACACTTGGGCTCATAATCTGATATTATGTTCATAAATCCCACTTTATCACTTTCGAACGCATCCCAGCCGCCAATGTCTTGATTAGGCCTTGAGATCCTTCAATCCGCCAGTAGTCTGTCCTATCTCGATAATATAGCCGTCTGGGTCAAGTATGTAACAACGGATTTCCGAACTATGACTTTTTGGCTCAGTAAGAAATTCAGCTCCTTTTTTTCGCCACTCCTCATAACAGGCCCAGATGTCAGCGACACGAATAATCATGAAGCAGCTATATTCCTCCAGATTCTGAGGTGGATGGAGAGTTACGTTCGGTTTGTCGTCAGTTGGCCCCCCGCCCACATTGAAAACGATCCAGCTATTGGCAACTTGGATAATGGTTGGTTCTCCATCGCGAATAACTTTTCCTCCAAAAACTCGAAGATAGTATTCAGCCGATCGCTTTACGTCAGCTACAGTCAAGAAGTGAGTTAGCACAAATCCTTCTTGAGGAGCATATTGAAAATTTTCTCTATTCATCGTAGTCGAATGTTCTTTCTCTTTGTTGTTAATAATATTTTGCATACGTTACCAACTTTATATTATCCAACTGAATTATTATGCTTCGATTCTGCCAGCCCAAACCGGAATAACTAACCCAACCGCAATAACAACTGGTGTGGTAGAAAATCAAACTATGACTACGATGACCTTACATCAGGTCTTCCAGCAGTAACGACAGCATTAGACACCAGCATATTGGGCAGCGGTCTCTTCTTGAGATGTTCAACATTATTTTATTTCTTAAGAGACTTAGTAGTAATAAGATCTAGTAATAAGATCTATAATTATTTCTATTGCAATGAAGTTGTAATATATTTCATGGCCCATTCCAGTCAAAAGGAATGTGTTTGCTCGATCTGCCGTTCCATTCCCATTTAAAACCCAACGCATCAACTTCATTGGCAATAGATCTTCCCCATGTCGCAATTGTGCCAGGACCTGTTTCACTTCCTGGTGCATTAATAGTCTGCACTCGTTTACCTGGGGGAGTCATAGGTCCCGTTAGGGCTTCAGCTTTAGCAATAACTTTTCCAGGTACCTTAGCGCTCCAATGAGAAAGATCATCAGCTATCTCAAAATTAATTGGTGCATATTCACTTTGTCTGACCTCTTTAATGAGCTTTGCAAATTCTGCCATAAAACCACCTGCTTTTCCGCTAAAAATCATTTGCAAAGCTTTATGCTGCTCTTCATTGGCTTTTTCATCAAAAAATATAGATATAATGGATTTGGTCTTCCCATCCCAGATATTACCTTTGAAGTATGACAGAACTAAAACATTTAAGCCGTCGAGCTGTGTTTGACCATAAATTCCATTTTTAATTTGGTATACGAGTACTGCATCACAGTCACCATAAGTTGGAGTCTCAGCAAAAGTACATGGACACGGTACATTGCATTTACATACATCAAACCAATCTCTCCCGCGATCTTCCAGGATGGTATGCTCTTTTCAGTAGTCTCCGATATATTTGAGGAAGCAGCCATATTACCAAATGCCATTGTTAAGTATTTTAGGCTTACCCGTAATACATTCTCTTCAATCGTAATTCTTCCATTAGGAATTTCACAAACTGTTGCAATCAATACCTTCTACTATTATCATTTTTTTAATGATATCAGTTAAATAAGATATCTTATGTGATAAGATCCTTACTGTATGGACACCGATTTTTCGATAAACTTTCTCGTTGGTCTGGTGTTAAGTTTTTATAATAGATCTCCTTTCTGCAGTTTGATATATATTATTTAGACAGAGGTCAACAATTATCCTGTCCTCTATTCCAAATTGCTGGGGCAGAGAAAACAATATAACTTTTAGTTCCCTTTCTATTGATATGAGAGGTGTCAGAAGTGAATAACAATTTTGTAAAGGTTGCCGAAACAAAAGACATCCAACCATCTACTATGAAAGCAGTTGATCTAGCTAGCGAGAGAGTCTGTATTGTTAAT
>DASSCH010000009.1:0-3015 GCA_035697905.1 Nitrososphaeraceae archaeon | reverse complement strand
AGGTTGCCTTTCACTAAGTTAGTTACCCCCATTGCACCGTCTGCTAATTATAATTGTTTTGGTTTCTAGTGTCGTCGTAGGAGGATCACTCCACGACTGTAGCGCCGGGAGTGGGACTCGAACCCACGAGTCCTGGACGGACATCAGCTTACACGTAGGCCTTAGATCTCGAGGCTGACCCCTATTAGGGTCGACGACTTACCTAGCTTGGGTACCCCGGCCCCAGCTCTATTAAACACCTATCAATTTTATTCTTTGGATGCACTTACTATTTCCAATTACATATCATCATCAGTATTTTACCCTAGCTCGCGGTTTAACGAATGTGAGTCCACAATCAGAACTGTAAAGAGATATCGATGACAATGAAGCATTGGGGGGTGGGGATTTTAATTTTAAATTATTCTTTCGAGCTTCACTTTTCCGGCTTGATATTAGTGTTTGGTACATTTTACACATGCGACTTAATTTGGTTAATCAGAATCTCTTCCTACTTGGTACATACAGCTAATAAATGAGTAAATTCGGTACTTTCAATTGTATATGAGCCGGAAATTACTTCCAAGTCGAAATTGCCAGCACACTCATTCCGTAAGAGAAAAATGGAATTCTCTTTCACAGTAACAAACACCATATAACTATTTGTTTCTGTACGAAAGCCTTGCATCAACTACAGCTCTTTTCAAAATCTAGGAGTCTATGATGTCGTCGACGCTCAACACCAATTTCTAGGGCTACTTCTAAATCACAAGTCTGATAGGCCTTGTTTTATTTTCTAGGAATGAGGTAACCGTGATATTAGATTTTTATCACAATATTAAGCCTTTCCAAATTGCACCCATTCCGTCTCCGTCTCATAAGTCATCTTATTGATGATCATCGTTGTACCTCGCTTTAAAATATAATATATGTTGTCATTAGGATAATTATTAGCTACTTTAACCTCTAGTAGCCTGGGTTGCAATACGGCAACAGCTTTTACTAAAATGGCTTGATGATATAGTGCATGCTGACTCTCCTTTCTGTGCATCAGCTTGAACAGCAAATAAGATAAAAAATATTGTTAGAACTGTTTCACGCCGCAAACGCATTATAAGTGCAATCCGGATCTCAACGATTCTAATTATTACTCTACATGATGAGTTTTAGCAAGCTGGTCATAGAATCGCACAGATTTTATATTTACGAATTCAAGCATACCATATTTTGATAGCTCTCGTCCAAATCCACTGTTCTTAATGCCCCCGAATGGAACCCTTGGATCAGAGAGCACTACATTGTTAACAGTTACGATTCCTGTTTCTACCATCCTAGAGAGTCTTTCAGCCTTGTCCAAGTTTTGCGTCCAAATACTTGCGCCAAGACCAAATTTGGAATCATTTGCGATCTTAATTGCGGCTTTTTCATCCTCAGCAACCAGTATAGGTGCGACAGGCCCGAAGGATTCCTCCTGAGCGATTTCCATACCATGATGAATTTTTCCAAGTACTGTTGGGCTGAAATAATATCCTCTACTTTTCAATCTCTCTCCTCCGGCAAGTAACTCTGCTCCTTGATTAATGGCTCTTTTGACCATTCCTTCTATGGCTTCTAAGCCTGAATGATTAACCAACGGTCCTACATCAGTATCATCAGATAAGGGATCTCCAACTCTTAGTTTTTCTGTTTTTTGTACAAACAGCTCTACGAACTCATCTGCAATCTTATCGACAACTATGAATCGCTTAGACGCTATGCAACTCTGTCCACAATTGATGAAACGACCCTTGACCGCTCCCGTAGAGGCTTTTTCTATGTCAGCATCTTCACAAACTATGAAAGGGTCGCTTCCTCCTAATTCCAGAACAGTCTTCTTTAGGTGGGAGGTAGCCCTTTGTGCTACTTTGGAACCAACAGGAACACTCCCGGTGAAGGTAACGGCATTTGTACTCTCGGACTCTATAAGGTATTCCGCAACCCTGGAGTCACCTACTGCCGTCTGAAATACTCCTTTTGGTAACCCAACTTCTTCAAAAATTCTTTCAATTTCTATTCCGCATTGCATCGTAGCACTTGCTGGCTTGAGTATAATTGTATTGCCAGCCATAAGAGCAGGAGCCGCGAATCTCAGGGCCTGCCAGTATGGAAAGTTCCATGGCATAATGCTTGCAATAACGCCCAAGGGTTCAAAAGTAACAAAACTCTTTCTAGCATCTGTATTAATAACCTCATCAGTTGTAAATATATCCCCATGATCTGCGAAATATTCAATTGCCCAAGCACACTTTTCTACCTCTGACCTGGACTCCTTAATCGCTTTACCCATTTCGTTGGTAGCTATCGTAGCGAGTTTTTCCTTTTCCTTCCTTAGTTGGCTAGCAAAACCGTACATGTAATCGGCCCTCCTATTCCCATTATTGTTCCCAACCAGTCTCCATTCTGTTTTGAAAGCTTCTTCAGCCTTCTTTGTCATCTGCAAAACATGTTCTTCAGAGGGTATATCGTATTCCCTTAGAATTTCTTCAGTTGCCGGATTTATGGTTCTTACTTTCATTTTTATCAAACTATGTATTCCAACACCACAACTGCTCTTTGTCGCATTTTATATCTTTTGACAAGTGAACATGTGACATTAAAATCTCCTCTATTATCGGTCTATATTATGCTTTGGCCATTGTCTAACTTCTCCCTATGAAGAGACAGGATTAGGACAACCAGTGGGATCCTGAATATGTCAAGTCCTATAAGAGATTACTGGCTACCTATCTGCGAAGTTGACCCGTGGATGTCTCGTTTTCTAGAAATGCCCTTAACGTAAACCCGAAACCTGGTACGAAGAGACTTGGGCTTGCGTTATAAAATTCCGTTACCCGGTCCAAGTCTAACAGATATATGTTAGAAATTTCAGAGGGATTGATTGAGATATGCTTTATTGTTTCATCATCATGCAAGTATAATTTGTAGATTGTAACAAATGCAGTCTTTTTCCAGCGATTGCTGACCTTATTCTGACCATAACCATCATTACTTAAGTAC
>DASSCH010000008.1:0-5129 GCA_035697905.1 Nitrososphaeraceae archaeon | reverse complement strand
GAACTGTCATTGAAGAGCCCGATCATTTTGGACACGACTCTACAAAATCAATGCGACAAAATAGTTTAAATCGGTGGGTTAATTTGAGAGACGTGAACGATTTGGCAGCGCGTTTCGGCAGTACTAACGAACATGGCAAGTTAATACTAGATTTGAGATCGATTGGTTATGACAAGCTCTTGGGAGGAGGAACGCTCCAGAAACCCATTGTAGTACAAGTAGCCAAAGTTTCTGCGACTGCAAAACAAAAGATCGAATTAGCAGGAGGAGAAATAGTTCTGAATGAAGAAATCAGTTCAAAGTAGCGAGAGTACTTTCCGTCGCGTCATAAAGAAGGTATCTACTTACATACCCCAGGTCGAAAAACCTGTAAAAAAATTAACACTTACTGAGAAATTTGTATGGTGTGGTATAGCTCTCTTTATCTATCTTATTATGGGACAAGTCCCGCTTTATGGTGTCACCGATGATCCTGCATTTGATTTCCTCGCCTTCGCTAGAGTAATCTTCGCTGCTCAACAGGGAACATTATTAGAATTGGGCATCGGTCCAATAGTCACTGCAGGTCTGTTAATGCAACTTTTGAAGGGATCTGAGCTGATAAAGCTCAACTTCAAAAACCCCGATGATAGGGCATTATTTACTTCTGCAACTAAACTTGTCACGATTATAGTTATAGTAGCGGAGGGGGCGCTCTATGGTGCAAGCGTGTATGGGGGTCTGGTGGCCCAACCTGAATTTGTTGTGATTGTTATTGTTCAGTTGATAGGAGCCAGCTTGATAGTTATGCTGCTCGATGAGCTAGTGCAGAAAGGATGGGGATTAGGATCGGGTATTAGTCTTTTCATAATGGCTGGTGTTGCTCAGGGTATATGGTGGGCCGTATTCAGTCCAATTCCAGCGCCAGATGGCGGCAGCGTAGGTGTTGTTCCATTCATGGTGGAATCCGCTATGAATGGTACTCTGCAGGATGTACTATTCCGATCAGGCCAACTTCCGAGTCTCTTCAGTCTAATAATTACTTGTTTGGTGATAGCAATGATAGTATACGTCCAGGGAATTCACATAGATATTCCAATCGTGTCAACTAAGTACAGAGGGTTCAAAGCAGTATATCCTATCAAGCTGCTGTATACTTCAAACATTCCTGTCATATTGGCTTCAGCGCTGCTGGCCAACGCCATATTTATGGGGCAGATGCTATGGGCAAATTATAATCCTCAGAATTCTAATCCTACATTTAATTGGATAGCGCAGTACGATCCTGAAAATCCTCAGAGTCCTACTGGAGGAATTCTTTATTACATGACACCCCCTAGGAGTATTGAAGCTGCAGCACACGATCCGGTTCGAGCAGTTGTCTATGTAATATTTCTTACGACAATAGTTACGATTTTTGGAAAACTGTGGGTTGAACTGGGTGGTTTGTCCCCCAAAGCTGCCGCCAAGAATCTACTAGATGCAGACGTTCAGGTGCCAGGCTTCAGACGATCTGAAGGATCAATTGAGACCTTACTGAATAGGTATATCCCTTCAGTAACTATCATTGGAGGTGTAGTAATCGGTCTGCTTGCAGCTACCTCTGACGTGTTGAACGTTTTTGGAACTGGAATAGGAGTGCTTTTAATGGTGGATATCCTCGTTAATTACTATAATCTACTCGTTAGAGAACAGGTCGACGTACATATGCCAAAATTGGCGGCCTTACTTGGCAGGAAATAATATACATATTAATGCTAGGGTGGTTGTAGTTGGAGTACCAGGGGTGGGAAAAACGACGGTCATTACTAAAGCAGCAGATCTATTGAACCAATCTGGATCAAAAACCCAGGTAATGGTATTTGGTTCGCTGATGTTAGACGAGGCAAAAAAAATGGGTATTAAAGACAGGGATGAAATGCGAAAACTATCAGTCACCCGTCAGCGTGAACTTCAAGAAATGGCAGCCAAGATCATCAGTGCTATACATAGTGATAATCTTATAATCGATACTCATCTCTTTATCAATACTAGCGAAGGAAGGTACCCAGGAATGCCACGGAATCTGTTAGATATATTATCCCCTACTCATTTGATCATGATTTCTGCAGATCCAGAAGAAATTTTTGCACGAAGGATGCAAGATGATACTAGAAATAGAGATTTAATTTCCATAGACGGTATCAAATACGATTTAGAGGTTGCGGTCAGTATGATAGCGGCATCTTCTGTGTTAAGTGGGGCCCCCTTTAAGATTATTTTTAATCATAGGGATAGGTTACATGATGCCGTCAGTGAATTAGTCGAAGTATTGTCTATAAATAGAGATAGAAATTGATGTACCAAAGCATTATCGACTCTTTCATTATGCAGTTACCTGGCCTGACTCCCCACTACACCAAGAATCCTTTATTCCCGGACATGGTTTCAGCACTAATTGTAGCAGCATTAATTGCTATAGCAATGAACTTTGCCATGGCCATGCTTAGGAAGCGGACAACAGATATTGACAAGATGAACAGGGTAATGAAGGAAACCAACGAATGGCGAAAGCAGTATACAGATGCAATCAGGAAACGCGATAAGGTTCGAGTAGAGGAGCTCAAAAAGAAGCAAGCATCTGTGAATAAGATGACTATGGAGATGCAGCAGCAGCAAATGAGACCAATGCTCATCTATATGATGCCTTCACTGTTGGTCTGGATACTTGTCTTTCCGGCTATATTTGGTTCTACTGCTGGTCTCTCTCCTATTCAAATTCCCTGGATTACCTGTAGCCAAGAAAATGTTCAGTTGGATCAGCAAGCAGACGCCGACGGCCAACCAAAAGGTGCTTGTTCTATACCTGGGGAGATTTTTCTGTGGGGCTGGTTCCTGATTACGTCATTTGCGTTTAGTGGCATAATTTCCAAGGTTACCAAGACTTCTATGCCTGGCCTCACCGGAAATTGAACCAAAGAAACAGGAAGGTGAAAGAGCCCGTCTGCAATGGAAATAGTGATGCAAGTAAGGCAGGGTACGAAGGCAGTGCTAACAAGATACAGACGCTCTCGATAATTGTTTCAGGTTGGCCTGCGGTTGGCAAAACTACAGTTGCCGCAGAGCTCGCTGATGAATTTGGACTAAAGATTTACAATGGTGGTGATATCCTTAAACAGATCGCTACTAACATGGGATACCAAACGTCTGGTACCGACTGGTGGGATAGCGAGGAGGGCCGACAATTCATGGAGAAAAGAAAGAGCGATCCTACATCCGATAGAGAAGTCGATAACAAGTTGAAAGAGATCGTGAGAGGCGGTAATGTAGTAATCACGAGCTACACTCTCCCATGGTTGGTAAAGGATAAATGTATCAAGCTATGGCTTCAAGGATCCGCTAAGAATAGGGCTAGAAGGATGGCTACTCGGGATAATATTAGCTTCACCGAGGCTACAGAAATCGTAAAGGAAAGGGATTATCAGAATAGGCAGATTTATGAGGATTTGTACGGATTTGAATTTGGGAAGGATCTCTCCGTTTTTGATTTCTCTTTAAATACTGACATGATGGATCTTGGTTCTCTTATTCAAATATCGAAGGACATAGTCAGGAAGGCCAAGTACCGAGTAGACTGACATTATTGGAGGTTAAAGCACTCCTACGAGCCGATTCAATTACGAAGGGGTTTAGAAATCGTATCACATTCACGAATAAATACCTCTTAAGAATTGTCGAATTCCAGTTGACAACCATAGTCCTACCCTATTGTCACCTCGCAATTCCTGCTCGATTAGAGTAGGTTTTTGACCATGACGGGAATAAAAGGTTCTTCGCTAGATCATACTATGGTTGATCCTATCTTGGCGGGACGTGAACGATGTCACATATCTGGAAACCTTTAAATTCTGTGATCGAGGTTCTTGAGCATAAGGAAATGACGACGATTAGCAAATCGATGGAGATTAAGGCTCCCCTGAGCGAGGTTTTTACCTACTTCGCGAGACCTGAACATATGGCTGATCAATTCCCTGAAAATATGGGATTGAATATCATCCCTTTGGAGGTTAAGAATGGGTTTGGGGTTGGAACCATTTTTAGAATAAGCGGGGTTTTTGATGGCAAGAAGCTGGAGTGGGATTGTGAAACTATAGATTATGTGCCCCACCGTCGAATCGTAGCAAAGATGATCGATGGACCGTTCAAGAGATGGGAAATAGTAGTTGAATTTGAAGAAGTCAATAGCAGTTCTACTAAAATCAGCATGCGCGTTGATTATGATATGCCTTTTGGACCTCTTGGTGGTTTGATGGATAAAGTCAAACTAAAGAAAACTGCCGAACGAGGTATGGAAAATGGCTTGTATAGAGTAAAGGCGTTGCTAGAAGGGACAGGTTCTATCCCAGTTTACATTACCCTTGATGCATATAGAGGTGTATTGAAAGAGAAGGAAAGGCTCCACTGTTCAGTTTCGGATGCTATTGTCACCTTATTAAAGGAACGTGATAAGAGCCAAATAGCGACCAATGTACCAGCGTAAATACTAATAAAAGACTATTTCATTTTCTTGCAGAAATCCAACGCGGAAGAGGTCTCTATCTTTCTACTTTATTGAAGATGAAAAAAGTAGATGCTTTTATATTAGATTTAAATATCCGCATATCTTGAATCTCCACCTAATGGGTTCGTAGCTCAGCCAGGTAGAGCGTCTGGCTCTTAACCAGTCATTGTGAAGTGGGTTATAATGTCGTGGGTCCGAATCCCACCGAACCCGCGTCAATCTTGACCGTTTATTTAGACCCAGCGCATAATTGTTTTTACATACAGCAATGACTTTGAATCTCAGTTCGAGTCCACTATCACTCTTTATGTCAGACTGAAAGCACCCGACACCAGACGACAATATCCGGCGCGCCTGAAACGCTTTCTCGACTTTGTCAAAATAATAGGTTCCGATCTTGAAGCGCAATGCGAAAACTTTGTCAACCTGGCGGTCCAAGACCCCAGAATGGCTTATAAGCTCATTATTGAGTTTTTGGAGTTTCAGAACAAAAGAGCCAGAAATAAAGAGATCGAATTCGGAACGGTAGCCAACTATTACAAATCGATTAAGTTATTTTGTGAAATGAACTCTATAAATCTAAATTGGAAACTTATCTCGGGCGGTTTAC
>DASSCH010000007.1:0-4136 GCA_035697905.1 Nitrososphaeraceae archaeon | reverse complement strand
TGAAGGTTACTCAACTGCCGGAGTTGTGCTTGTAATAGACAGAGAAGTTCAGCACAATTCTGTAAAGGATGGAGTAAAGTGTTTCTCTATCTTCACCCACTCCGACTTCAAGGGATATATTGATGAAAAACTAAAAGAAATATACTCGTGACAGATTTTTTATCGCATATTCGTTAGCTATTATTATTTCCTGTTTAGGATTGGGAAGGCGAAGATATCGGTAAGGTGAAGAAAAACGTAGCCCCCATCCCATCAGGGTTATTTTCAGCCCATATCCGTCCTCCGTGGGCTTGGACTATGTTCTTTGCAATATACAATCCCAATCCAATCCCTTCGAAGGATTTAGAGCTAAATTTCGTAAATAAATGTGGTACTATACTCGGATCGATACCTTGGCCAGTATCTTTAATGCATATTGTAGCCTCACTGCTATCTTTATTTATGCTGACTTTAACTGAAATACTTCCTTCCTCTGTAAATTTAACAGCATTTCCTATCAAATTAGAAATGACCTGTGCAATTTTATCCTTATCAGCGCTTACAAGGACAGTGTTAGTTCCCCATTCTGGATTTCCTTCAAACTCAAATCTTAAGCTTATGTTTCGTTCAAGTTTTGAAATTTGCTCTCTAATGTCTGTCACAATATTGGATAACAATGCGACAAGATCAAAGGTTTCCAGATTCAAGTCAAATCCCTTACTTTCAATTCGAGTTACATCTAATATCTCCTGCGCAACTCCACGCAATCTCTTAGCATTCTTAACAATAATATCTAATAGTTGCTCTTCTTCCTCGCTACCTGGACCCCTGGTACCACCTTTTCTTAATTTGGAACGAAGAACCTCACATAACCCCAATATTGGTTGTATGGGTGTGCGCAACTCGTGCGCGGCTACGTTAATGAATTCGTCTTTCAACTTGTCTTTTGATTTGAGCTCTTCATTTGCTCGTAAAGCTTCTTCGGTTCTTGCTAATATTGTCTCCCGCATGTTTTCGAGGCTTGATGACAACTGTGTTAGTTCGTCACCGCCACTTTTTTGAGTGTCCACCTTCATCCCTAGGTTGCCTTTACTAACCTCATTTGTTACGTCTCTTAATTTTATTATTGGCCTAGATATGCTTCTGGCAAACATAAAAACTAGGAAGGTAGAGATGGACAAGATAATGACTGCAACAACAATAAACTGGTTCCTAAGGAGCGCAACGCTCTCAAATGCATCTTCGGTACTTATGCCGAGGATTAGTGACCAGTTGTTTCCCTTATAATCCAGGAATCCAGGTTCCTTGATTCCGATAAATATCGTATCCATAACCTGGCCTCCACCATACTCGCCAGCCTCTATTTCAGACTCTACCCTATTGGTTGAATTCTGAAGTTTGTCCAGTATTTTCAACCCTGTTACTTTTTTTTGCAAAACTGCCTTTGGATCATAGTTTGAGTAGATAAGAAGACCGTCGTCAGAAACTAATTCTATGTTTGCATCATTTGATATCGTCCCGCCTGCCTCGAGCATAATCTCATTTATTTTGTTGAGCGGAAACTTAAGAACCATAATTCCTTCTGTCTCATTATTGTAGACATTGTAAAGAGGTCCCGAAAAATGAATTACGTGTTGACCCAAACTTCTAGAATAGGTGGGGACACTATCATAATAGTAAGTACCATTGATGGCATTCTTGTAAAAGGGTTCTCTCGAATCGTTAACGCCAATATCGATACTTCGCGTATCGCCAATTTTTATTCCGCTTGCGTTGTATATTGAGATAGAAGCATATGCCTTATTTGCTTTTTCTATTTGCCTCAAATATTCGACCTTTTCTACCGAAGAGATATTACTGTCGGAATTAGTTAGTACAGTGTTACTGGGGTAAGTAAGAAATCTCAGGTCTGCAAGTCGCTCGAACATGAGTCTAGATAATTTATCCATTGCGTTAAGAGCACTTATCTTAAGCTCATCAGTTATTACAGTTTCCAAGCTCTTTGTGAAAGTATTCAGTGCAATAATTGAAGGAACAACAATAGCCACCGTCACAAGAGATAGCATGATAATGAAGAGTCTTGACCGGATCTGCATAATTCAGTTAACCATCATGGAGTGTCTCGTTTCTAGAAATAGCATAAATGAATTTAGGATCAATAATTTCATCGAAATTCGGTATCTTTCGTATTTGACCTCTTTCGAGTAAGTAGTTGGCTATGATATCACCTGATTCATACAATGTTGTAATGTTCCCAACATTAGAACTTGATCCGTTCATTGCGTTAATATTATCTTCTAACCCAAGAACCTGTATCCCTTCAAACCCATCTTGCACTTCATCTGCAGTCAAATTGTAAAAATCTGAAAGAAGCGCGTAGGCATACTCCTTGTTATTATCAAAGTATTCCTTTCCTTGATTAATCGACTTTACTACAGCTTCCACAGCTTCTGGTCTTGTTTCAGCGACTTTGGGATTAAAAATGAGAACGTCTGCTATGATCGCTGGTGCCTCTTCTGCTGTCGCTATAATTTCGTACCCACTCCGCATACCGGTAATTTTTGCTGGTCCATACGTATGACCTGCGTCAATTTGTTTGGCGTCAAGTGCGGTTACCATTTCCTGAGTGGCTATATTTGCAAATTGAACGTCCTTTTCATACAATCCAGCCTTGGCCAATGTTTGTAATACAAAAATGTGAGAATATGTATTAAGACCTTCAACCCCAATTTTTTTTCCTTTTAAATCTTCAACTGTCATATTCTTCGGACCTAGAATGACATCACCAGTACCAGAATAGTCAAACACCCATACTAATCTAGAATTTACTCCTTCTGAATTCTGAAAGATAGTCGTTGTAAATATGCTGCATAGACCATCGACTGATCCATTAAGAAATGCAGCTTCCGTACTAGTCTGATTCTCAGGTTGTATCAATTCCACTTTGACGTTATTTTCCTTGAAGAATTTATCCAAGGCCAATACAATTGGGACGTAACCTACCCAAGGCTCAGAACACGCAATTCTTATAGGTTTGCTCTCTTCTGAAGATTGTGAAATGAGCACGATGTCGTACTGCGTATAGAGCAGTAAGAAAGCACTTCCAACCGCTACCATGAGTCCGATCGAAACTATGATGAGCTTCAGTTTTTTGAAATGGGCACTAGCTAGATGAAAGTAAGGGTAGAATAAAATGTTTGTGTACTTCACAAAGAGAAAAACTCGAAGAGGCACCAGTGAGTTTGATAGATGATATCCGGGTGAAGGTAATTCGTGCCAGATTTGTGCTAGATTCGTACATCATACGAATTTCACGCTAGCATAGGTTAATCCGCTCGCAAATCGTTAACACTCAAAATAGCTCATCCTATGTATACTGTCAGAGGTTTATATCAAATCTTTAGTGTCCTTATAAAGGAAGTGGCTAATTCTGTTACTTGGCAAGTTTGAACCGGTCGGGATATTGAGTATTGTCTTTGATCTCAGAGTTGACAAAAAAATTGGAATCTGATTCAAATTAGTTTAAAGTGATTTTATCTCCTGAACTTAATAACTGTGAAATCTGTGAACTGACAACTTTTCATATTAAGCAATTTATTACCATCCTACTGTGATAGTTAAGGTAACTGTCTAAATCCTTCTTCCCTACATGAACAGTGTGAAAGGCCAATACGATAGAGGATCTAGTCGAATATAGTTATAGGATTGTATATTGTACCTGAAATTTTTTACGAATAACAGCTAACGGCAAAATTTATGAACAAAACGAATCAATCTTAATTTGAGCACAGTTCATACATCCACATAAATAATACTAATACTAAATCAATCTTCGATTAGGAATGGAGCAAGGTAGAACTAATAAAAGGAGTCTGAGTATTTCATCAATGATTGTGGCGTCAGGGATGGTTGCCCTGCTGAACTTGAGCATCATTGCGGCAAGTATTCCAATTGCAGCTGCACAACAACAACAACAACAACAACCGGGTGGGGGTACTCCAGAAGGAGGAGCAGCAGCATCATCAACAAACGCAGCATGTGGACAAGTCGTAAGCGGAGTAGTAAATCTAACTTCAAATCTTAACTGCAGTGGAGATGGTATCATTGTAGGTGGTCCAAACACAGTAGTTAACATGAATGGATTCTCAATCACAGGA
>DASSCH010000006.1:0-3438 GCA_035697905.1 Nitrososphaeraceae archaeon | reverse complement strand
CTTGCAAATGGAGACCGAATACAGCTGAATATCAAACCGTTTACCCTTGGCCAAAATACTTTTGAAGTAACCTATTATGAAAGTAACAATTCCATTGCCAGGTTTATCAATTCCTCGACAATAGAACTGACTCAGGTTGAGCGAGGAATAGGCCCAATTGAAGTTGATATGTCAAACCAGTCTCCGGGGGTGTTTATTGTGGAAACAGCCTTTTCATTGGCCGGAAGATGGACAGTACAGGTCTTGGGCGAAAGTGTCAGACAAGGCTCACCTAATATGGTTGGAATCTTTGCCGTCGATGTAAAACCTAGTCTTTCGGAGCTACAATTTAGCGTTGAAGAATACAAGACATCTCAGCCCTCGCTGCCTCTCTATCCAATCTATGATGCGTTAACGCGTACAATTTGGGTTGGCGATTCAATACCAGGGAGTGGGAGGTTATGGAAGTTTGATATAGAATCCCAGAACTATACAGCACACCAAATTGACAATGTAAGTCTTATAACTATTACCGCTTTTGGAAATAATGGAAAAATTTGGTACCTCGATCCGACTAAGAACATTGTAGGAAACTATAATCCTCAGACCGACGGCAGCAAAAAATACAATATCCCCATAGCGGGGGTGCTCTCGGGAATGTCAATTGATCAGAGGCGGCAAGAAGATGTCTGGCTTGCGGTAGGGGGTCAATCAAATAGTATCGTAAGGCTGTCTCCATCTTCGGGTAATTTTACCCTATTTGAAATCCCTACGCCAGATTCACACCCAACATCTGTTGCTGTCGATAACCAAGGGTATGTTTGGTTTACAGAGTCAATAGGAAAAGTCGGACGTCTGGATCCTGTCTCTGGAAATATTACTGAATACCAACCATCTGAGGGCAGACTAGGAGAGCCTACTGCAATCCTTCTGGATCCCAAAAGTTCAAACGTGTATATTTCCGAACATGAAGGAAAGGCGGTATCTATCTTAAACCCCGTGCTAAACTTGTTTTATAGATACCCTGCCGTTAACCCTGATGGACTTCCTTTTGGCATGGCGCTCGATGATTATGAAAATGTATGGTTTGCCCAGCATGTTATTGATGAAATTGGCGTTCTAGATACGACCAATGGAGAAATAAGTGAGGTAAAGGTTCCGACGACGGGCTCATTTGTTCAGTGGTTGGTGCCAGATGACCAGGGAAGAATATGGTTTGCTGAACAGCGCGGGTCATCTCTCGGGAGCGTCGCATTTTTTTTGAGTCCTGCTGGCGCTGCACAATCCCAGGCGGCAGCGGAAGACGAACAACGGGAGAATGCGAAGACCGGGCAGGTGCCTGCGGCAATTATTGGGGATGACACTGAGTCACAGCCAATTCCCCCGATCGGTTTTGTCCTAGGACCAATCATCACGGGAGGCATTGTCGTTTCCTCCATTCTCTACTCAAGAAATGCATTGGAAGTCAGACGCATGATCGTGGTAGCGAATGAAGTCGGGAGAAGCAACAAAGGCTAAATTGAGCGGTGGTCACGCCTATAATCCTTTGCTGGCAGTCAGCTTGGCCTTGCATTGAAGAAGCTAACTAATAGCTCAATTATTTGACTGTTTTGCTGCATAATGGTTACCATGTTTCCTTGCATTTCCCTTAGTATTTCGAGCACTTTTAGATCCTTAACTCTATCCGCCAGTTCCCAGAATCCCTTGTCGCTCTCGTTTTGAGTGTCATTTCTGTAGGGATAAGAAGATGGCCATGAACCCTGTGGTAATTGTGATTTCCTCGTGCCATTCAAATATCTGTTACCAGAGCTTCCTCTGGCCCTGCTCTGAGCGCGTGTTAAACCTGTGACAGAATTTACAGGTTCATCCATTAAGCCATGCTGCGAAACGATGTGACGTCCAATATTCCTTACTACTTATACTATTGGCTTCGTGGAATATAGAACTCACTAACTCTCTTCAAACTTATCATTACAGCTTCAGAACCAGGAACTTTTGCAATCCAGAGAAGATAGAATACTCCGCTTTCATTATCAGTAACGAGAGGATCACCGACCTCACTTACGATTGCTTAGAACAATCCCATCAGCAAATAATTTTCCATGGTCTCTAACTTCTACGAGGCGGAGACCCTCACTCCTCCACACGACATAAACATTTCCACTTTCCGTAGCCGCTATTTGTGGAGAAGGATCTGAATTAGGATCAAAATAAGTGTATAATACTTTCCTACCGAAGTTATCTCCATCATTAGCACTTCCCCTGAAAACTATCCTACTTTCTCCACTAGTGTTATTTGTTTCAGCCCACACGACATACACATTTCCACTTTCCGTAGCCGCTATTTGGGGGCCAACAGAACTGTTGATGCTCTTTCCCAAAATGATAGTTTCGCCGAATACGCTGCCGTTTTTCTTAACAGCTCTAAAGTATACACTGTCCTTGTCATCCCACACGACATAAACATTTCCACCTCCTGTTGTTATTTGAGGCGATACCGATGTTTCAGATTTGATGTTATCTATTTTTAGATTATTTCCAAAATATAAAGCATCGATACTGCTGAAGGGTAACATCAAAAGAACTAGAACCATTAACCTGATGAAAGTCACGCCGTGCCTGAGTCTCCAGCAAACTCCTGATAGAAAGAGGGATTGAATAATTGGCTTCGTAGATTTCAGACTCCCGATGTACCAAGAATAGTATTAGGAAAACTACTCATATTCCACCTATATTAGTCATAATTGGCCCGAACCTGTACGAAATGTCCAAAACCGTAGTTCTGATCTATTCCCATAAAAGACATTTCTCGACTTTGTTTATCTACGAAAGTTGCTATAGTTTGGGTTGGGATTCCATAAATGAATAGTTGTGGATAAGACAAGTGGGACAATAATTATGAACGGGCTCAATCTGCTCCAGCAAATAAAAGATACACTGCAAGGCATACCTCGTGGTCGAGGTACTACCCTTTCCATATTATCTAACTTCTACGATTGATTGCAGACTTTGGAACAGCGGTTTCATCTCTGACGGATGTCCGGTGATATCCATTCTCGATGTTCCTTGAATTGTAATTTTTGCAGTCTTGATTAGCAGGCCCTTTTCAGAATATTCTAAACTCTGGAGTCTCTCCAATCGTTCACTTACGATATCATCCGACCTTATAATATATCCTCTCTGCATAAATAGTATTAACCGCTTGTCTGTAATTAAGACATTGTATCGCTTTCCTCCGTAAACTACTGAAGTTTTACTGTGGAACTTAATGTTTTCTAGAGGCAATAAGTAGTCTTGTAGAGCCATATCCCTCGGATCTAATACAAAATATTTAGAGAAATGAGTCGCAACTATTTATCCAGATTGATAATTATTGTGGATAAGAACAATAATCCTCTTATGACATCCATCCGATCAATATGTAATTTTAACTTAAAAACTCCTGCTATTGGAAAGTAC
>DASSCH010000005.1:0-4932 GCA_035697905.1 Nitrososphaeraceae archaeon | reverse complement strand
AATATGACTTAATCCAGTACTGCAGCAAATACTGTACTGTAGCAGCAATATGAACGGTCAAGAAGTCCCCTCATATTTTTGAGATCTTTAGCATGTTCTTCATTTCAACCTTCATTCCATATCTCTTTTCATTCATCTTCATATGGGTATATATTCTCAATATGTCCCGAGAGTTCCTTAACATGCTAAATCTGCCCGAGATTTTCATTTTGATGAATTTATGAACCGATGCATAGACGTCAAACTTCTTTAATACTGCACTTCTGTATTGTTTCAAATTGTGTAGATGTTCTACAAATAACTGTGCGCACCAAGTAGATGGGATGATACCTTCACCCAACAATGCATAGACGGTACCAATCGATTCACCCACCCCAATCGTTTTTCTTCCATCCGAAAACGGTTCACATAGGGATGGGGGGCTTATCCTAACTGGTCTGCCTACCTTGTGTATGATTTCGCATTTATGCCTGTTTAAAAAATCATCTAGGAATTCAATCGTGTATTTTCGTCCGAAATCACCAGCTCCTATATGAGCATATCCATTACCGAGAGGAAAATACCAAAAGTAGCCCGACATACTAGAAAATGCCTTCAAATAAAAGTCATCATATGGATTTCTATTCTGATCATATTTCACTTTGTATTGTACACACGGAATCCAAGTCTCGTTGTTAACTTTAGGCAAGTAATTCCTGTGAAATCCTGTAGCATCTACAATAAGATCAAAATCAGATTCTAAGTTCTCCTTCCTTGGCACCTTTCCAAATTCTATGTCGGTACCACGTATCATATCTTTAATGAGCTGCAATTTATCATAAGCGACCATGCCTCTTAACTTGATATCAATACTATTATCTATCAACTCGACCTTCATATTTTTACCTTTGTGGAGAACGTATTTGCTGAAATCTAAACCGCATTCCTTTACTAAGCCATCCATTACGTTTTCGCATGTTGCCCACGCGCAGACCGCATCATGCTTCGCTTCTGGCATCCTTTCAAAGCCCTTTACCGTAATGTCCCCATTTTGGCTGAGTTTGTTCATGATGTATGCACCAGCGACACCAATCCCAACTACAGCAATTTTCATCCTTAATGCCTGATTCACAAGTGACTAATAAAAAGATTGACTAGATATTCCTAAACATGGGTTCTTTTATAGATATTTAGAGAATGGAAACGCGAAAGAGAATAAATAGGTTGGTACCAATTTATGATTTATTGCAACCAAAAACTAGAAGGTGCATACCTATGATGATGATGAAGAAGAAGAAGAAGACTGTGTCATAAACATTGAAGGAAAATGCTTTGATTGGATCCTCAATAGGGCTTTTTACTTGATAACTCTGGGAAGCTCCAAGCATATATCCCAGGAGATCGACGACTGTTAATATGCTTTAAAATTCTTGCCCAATCTTTGTGAGCCAATTTTGAGTGCCAGCACCTCATTTGCGCCTTCATAGATCATAATTGCGCGAGAATCCAAAAAGTGTCTTGCAACCCTAGATTTTTTGGTGTATCCAGCTGAACCAAATATTTGAACTGAACGATTAGCGGCATCGAACGCGCAATTGCTAGTATAGAACTTGGATATAGCGGAAATTCTATCTGCTTCGTCTCTTAATCGGATGTACTTATCATTGGATTTATTTAATTTTGATTGCCAGTCCGTATTATCTATCTTAAATGTCTCCACATAATCTTGCAAATGCTGTCTTGTGGCTGCCGCACGATAAACTAGCCACTTGGAGCTCTCCAGTCCAACTACCATCCTTGCAAGATGGTCTTGAATAAGCTGCTTTTTACCTAGAAGGTCTCCGTGCTGAGTTCTATGCTTGGAATAACGGATCGACTCTTCCAAGCAATCTTTAATGACACCTATAGCCCCCGCTGCGACGCTTAGACGACCATCTATGAGTGCGCTATATGCTATGCTTAGACCTTGTCCTTTCAACCCTAAGAGGTTTTTCTTGGGTACAATACAATTTTTAAAAAGAATTTCAGCATTCTTTACAGTGAGGAGACCCATTTTATTCTTGATCTCTTTTCGCATCAATCCCGGACAATTCTTATCTACTATAAATGCGGAAATTCTCCCGTTTTCACGTTCATATTTACTGTTCCGTTCCTTAGCATACGTAGTCAACAGGTCTGCAAACGTTCCATTACCAACCCAGTGTTTTCGTCCATTGAGGACATAGTGATCACTTTTCTCTTCAAAAGCCATTTCAATAGAAGACGGGTCGCTTCCAGCATTAGGTTCAGTAAGGGCAAATGCCATTATGCTTTTCCCTCTTGTGGTGTGAGGGAGGTACTCTCTTTTCTGTTCCTCATTAGCCCACCCTTGAAGGACTACCTGACCAATGGAAGTGTGAGCTGATAAGAATGTTCGAACAGAACTTCCTTCTTCTCCAACTCTTTCTAGTGCAAGACAGTAGGTGAGAAAGTCGTACCCAAGACCTCCATATTTTGTAGAAATTGGACATCCTAGCATTCCAATATTTTTGAATATTGGTACAATCCTGTCGTTGATTCTTTCCCTAAGGTAGCATTCTTCCTCATATTCCCGTAACAATTTGGATGCGTTATCGACTCTTGATAAGAAATTTTTCTGTCTTTTAGAAATATTGAAATTCATTTCTGAAAGATCGTGATAACGCATATCTGAACAATTATCGTAGCTGATATTAAAGCCGATAGTAACTATTGGCTACTTAACTATGATACATAACTGTTATGAATACTAAAACATTTGGAGTCATGCAGTTTTGACTCTAACCGGCATTATCAATAGTGTTAGAAAGATATTCCTTATCTAACTAATATCTCTTCTAATTATTACTGTTACTAATAAATAGGATCATGAGGTCCACATCAACCAGCACTTGAGAGCCGCATGCTAACTTGATCGATGGAACAAAGACATCTAATTCTTAGTTAAAAGTTACCGGTCAATTCTTAACAATAGAATTTCAATTTATTGTGATCGGCCAAGTTAAGTTTATACAAAGTGAATCAAGCTTGAAGCCCGTTCATGCAGTATATTTGCAAATTGTCGCATATCTATTTTTTCAAATGGACTAATCTTTCTTAAAGTTTCTATTTCCTGTCCTTCTTCTAACATTGTTCGATTGCGCAATTCTTCCACGATTTTTTCCCTTAGCTTCGGAGGACAGATCTTACTATGATAAATACAACCAAGAGACCCGAAGAACATCTCCTTAATATGGTCATCTCCTTTTTCTTCATGAAAATGAGGATTTCGTGTTTCCACCTGACATATTTCTATCCCCTTGTCCATTGCCTCCTGATTTTCTGTGGGTAAAATTCCGCCAAATTCTTCCAGGACATTGACTATTTCATAAGGTTCTACCGAAAAGCCAGATGAATAAGTAAGCAATTCTGCCAACTTCATCGACATGCAATGTTCACCCGAATTTCCGGTACGCATAACTTCGGTCTCAAAGCCCGTATAATAAGAAACTAGAGAGTTAAGATACTGATTAGTTATTTCAGAGACTCTCCCCCATTTGGAAAAGTACAAACCACTCTCTGAAACTTTGGGTTTGTAGATCCATGAAATCCTGACCATCGTGTATGGACTATTTGACATGGCAAGTCCTGATGCGAAGATCTTAACATATTCATTAACTGCACCAGGAACATAATTATCTGCATCGATAAAACCAACGTAATCCTTTCCAGCCATCTTTGCAAGTAGCATCCCGGTAATCATACCTTCAGCCTTGCCGTTTCTAACTATGTCATCGGGTCCAAAGATGCTGTTATATCCCACCTCTTTAAGTGCATCTGAGAGTCCAGGGTCTTTCTGGTGTAATATCAATGCGTTCTTACCAACGAAACGGTTAAACTGCTCCAATGCCTCTTTTTCCAATTTGTACCTGTCTACAGGTTGCCTTGGGCTGTTGGAGACAATAATCGTAAGGCAATCGTGTGGAATGCCACTTAATACACCCTCAAGGAGTTTCAAACGCTCGCCTTTAATGGGGATTACAATGGCCATCTTTTTCTCTATTTCAGAGATTTCATCATTTCCAATACTTCGAATCGTCTCTGAAGTAGGCCTCCCATTACTAAAGCCAGAATCTAACTCATATACACGTTGTACACCGTGTAAGCTAATTGCCCCAAATCTCTCGGTATACCTGGGATGATCAAGTTTCATTTTGAGAAAGGAAGTGATTTTATCGCTTATAACTATTGGGAGCTATGTAAACATTCAAAACGTCTAGCAGACGTACCAGAATGGGCTAGATAACATACTCTTCAGTAATAAAATTCCTAATGTTTTTGCTTCAACTTAAAAGCTGCCTCCTCAAATCCTATGAGAATAATTTGTTATCTTGAACATAACCTTCAGGGGAAATAATAGAGGTGCACGCCTTTAAAAAAAACACATGCATTATTCCTAAGGGAAACTCATTATTCTTTATCTATGAATTCATCTGGATTTGGTGGCTCTGGATTTAGACCCTTTCTTTTACGTATGTCTGCAACTAGGCTCTTTAATATGGAATGAGGCACTGACTGCCAGGTTTTAAAATAGGTACTCCACAAGGCTTTACCGGCGGTGCCTCCACGCATAATCTCAGAAAGATCGAACGTTTCAGATGCAGGAACTTCGCCCTGGATAATAGTGATAAGTCCCTTCTGATCCACGTTAATCAATTTGCCTCTCTTACTTGAGAGAATTCCTGCTACGGTACCAATCTGTTCCTGAGGACATTTTACCTCAATTCCAAGAATCGGTTCGAGTAACGTGGGATCTGCTATCAGCATCGAGCCAAGCATGGCCCTACGTGTAGCCGGCATTAACTGAGCTAACCCTCTATGTGCAGGGTCCTCATGGGGAACAAAGTGATGGAGCACAAATTTGACCCCTCTAACGGTCTCTTGAGCAATTGGCCC
>DASSCH010000004.1:0-6448 GCA_035697905.1 Nitrososphaeraceae archaeon | reverse complement strand
TGGAAAAAGTAGAGCGTCCCTGAGGTTATGTCCCCTGAAAAGATTCCATTTTCATATTTTGAGCCAAATGCCGTTGAATTTAGAAACTCGATGTCAGTTACTCCTCGAGATTCAGCCCAGCTAAAGGCAGGGTCTGCGTAATGCGAGCCTTGGATATTAACTAAAGCAGATCCAGACACGCCTGCATTAGCATCCATTGGCCCCATGACCGTTTTCCAACCACTGTTGAATCCAGGCTCAACTAAGTTAATTTCATCAAATACATCCTCGCCATTTTCTGCGTCCCAGAGTTTTCCCGTTACGGGATCAAAATCAAATCCATAACTATTTCTAATACCATATGCAAAATATCTGCTAGCTTCCTCACTGCTACTGACAAACGGATTATTCATGGAGGCAGATCCATCGTTGGGATTCACTCTGAGAATTACGCCGGTATCGTCTGGCGGCGGGCCACTTTGGAAATTTTGAAGCTGCCCCTCTCGCTGCATTTCTCCGACTACGACGTATAACTGTTTGTCCGGTCCAACCTTGAGCTTTCCTCCTTGATGATTCGTACCCGGAGTAGATGGCAAATCTAGCAGTAATTGTGGGTCGATTAGGGAGGAGCCATCCCAGGCATAGCTATACACCCTGTTCCTAACTTCGCCTTCAGAAGATACTCCCTCCACCTGAGCGCCGCTTTCAGTCACAAAAAGGTATACTCTACTACCATCGTAAGTTATACCTAATAAACCACGCTCGTTGTTACTCTCAATTTGTTCGATTTGCAGGACCGGTTCTGGTTGCAAAACACCGTTTGAAATTAATCTAACATTCCCCTCCTTCTCCAAAAATAGAATGGTGTTATTATCGAGAAAGGTAAGACTGGTTGGTGATAGTAGTCCATCTACCACAGGTTGAATTGTGAGACTTGGATCGTTAAGCTGCCCTTGGGCAAAGGCCGAATTAAGACTCAAATGAAAAAATAAGAAAGCGATAATGAATACCATAAAATGCACGGGCCAAGTTACCAAAGAAATTGACATACTATTATCCTAAAACAAGCCCTTGTTTCTTAAATTAACTTTGAGTCTACAAAGTACCACAGCGTAAACTACGTCGACTTTTTATTAATTATTTCCCGATGAATAAAACGGCCTAACTCGCCTTCTTCTCTACTAGGTGGCAATGCGGTCCGTTATATTAAGGAGGGCTAAAACATTAGACTAATTATTTAATGAGTTTTAATAGCAAGAGAAACAATAACCTGTCACGCCAAGATAATACAATACGTCACTTTTCCAAGAAATGTGTCAGAACCAGAAAGAGCGGGCTTTTCAATAGTGAAGGATGGGTATCAACTAGTTCAAAAATATTAGTAGAAAGATCTAGTTTTGCCGGTTTTGGTATTGGTTATATTCCTACAGTATCGACCTTCCTAATCTCTAGCGTAACTCTATCTCCCACCTTTAGACCCATGTCTTCGTACTCCCTCATACTCAACTTTATGGTAGGAGATTCGGAAAGCCCCATGCCTCCCATCATATTTGAAAATGCCTTGGGTAAATTCTTCATCATGTCTTCTGGAGATGTAAAAGCAAACGCATGAGCACCAAAAGGACTCTGAGGTGATCTTTGTCTGCTTTCACTTGTAGAAGAAGGATCGCTAAAGCTCAGATATATATACGGGCTACCATCTTGGGTTGCTTCGATGCGTGATACTATAAATTCTTTCTTCATCACTCAATGATTTAATGCAGACACTTTATAGTTTTTTGGGTGTTATTAATAGTAAAACTAGTGTATGAATGGCAGAAAATCATATCCAGCATGTATTGAGCGAATGGAATTTTAGAGAATTCATATTGAATTAAACACGGTTTGATAGCAGTAATCTTGGGACATAGATCCCCAAAATAAAGAAAAGATCGAGTAATAAGCTGTACTCTTCCCATATCCTTGCCTGCTAGGGATCTTTGACGATGTCCGGACTGCCAGATTGGGCCACTTCTCTGCTTCAAAAAGGTATCGGATGCAGCAGTTTCTTGGTCATACCCAAAAAATAAGTAAAATTCTGTGTCAAAGAATATCCTTAATCTGTACGGAGGTGTCAGACAAATCAGTAAACGCTGGACGATAAACTAAATGCAACGTTCTTTAGATTTGAGCTAGGTGCATTCCGCTATATTGTTAATTGTAGGATTTTTTTTCAGAATTCGACCTTTAAAAGCATAGGAGTAAACATATAAAGTATAATAGTCTATCAGTGAATTCAATTACTAGTGAAAGCCATAGCGAGTAGGGAATCAGGACGTTCACTTGTTTACATATGCATTTTTTTGGTTCTGGTTTTCATCACGTTCCATGTTTCACATTCCATTCTAGATTACTTCCTATCTGAGAGTAAATTCATTAATTCGTTTTCACCTTATGTTATGATAGTACACGCTACGGTAACTGATAACAATACGTCTCAGAGTAACGATGACTGGTGGCCAACAGTTAATCACGATTTGTATGGGACAAGGAGTACCAATCAAACCATCATCAATAAGGAGAATGTGGATTCGTTGGGATTCAAGTGGCAGATCGTAAATAACTTTGAATTACAAGATCCACCGATAGTTATTAACAACACTGGTTACGTTCAAGATTATGCTGGAAATGTTTTCGCATTTGATATACATGATGGCCGTGTTCTATGGAATGTTCGTATTGGTTATGGACCTACAATGGGGTTAAGTTATGATAATGGCTTAATCTTTTCTAGCACCGCTACGAAGGGCACTGTTGTTGCAATTAACTCAACAGATGGTAGTAAAGAGTGGGAATCTGAAACTCTTGGTAATATCTCAATGGGCTATAGCATAGATTCATTTCCTATTGTATGGAATGATTATGTGATCGCTGGATCGGGGGGAAGTGGATTGCCACCAGGCCTTGGACTGGTGAAGGGTAACGTTACGGCACTTAACCGTACTGACGGCAGTATACTGTGGAATCTTGAAACAACTACTGGCGAATGGGTAGAAGAGGGCAAGACTCCACCAAATGGAGGGGCAACAGCATGGTCTGGAGGGTCATTTGATCCAGAAGAAGGAATCTTGTATTTCCCATTAGGGAGCGCCTCGCCGAACTTTAATGCTTCTACGAGGCAAACACCAAACCTCTATTCGAATCATATGATAGCTGTGAACGTTACTTCTGGGGAGATAATATGGGCAACACCGTTTATAGCACATGATACCGTCCTAAGTGATCTTCTAGTTCCAGACACTCATGATTGGGATACATCATGGGGTAGCAGCATTAGTAAGGTTTCGTTGCAAAATGGCAGTGAGAAGAAGATCGTGATAGGACACGATAAGATGGGTAATTTGATTGCAATGGATGGCAAGACAGGTGATGAGATATGGTGGAAGACATTGGGAAAACCGGTCAATGTCAATAAAATTCCTTCGCCAAACGGGACCGGCCTCATTTGGGCATACGGAGTCTATAATTATCATGCTGTTGACAACAATAATACACTTTACATTACTGCTACAAACCGGGGTTTAGATTTCTTTACCGATGGTTTGAGTGGCCATAAGAAAGCAGCTCCGAATACCATCGAGCAAGGACTAAAGAATGGGACAATTTATGCAATTGATATCCCCACCGGTAAAGTTAAATGGAAATTTGATACAGAGTTTCCTCCGAGAGTTTCTCCTCTAGTTACTAATGATTTACTATTTACTGGTTATATTCCATACGAAAGACAAACAAAATCTGGGACGATTATGGCTCTAGACAAACAGAATGGAAGTAAATTATGGGAATTCAATGTGGATGCGCCCATCGCCCCGGTTGGGCCATCTCTAGCAAATGGTCTACTTTTTGTACCCACAGGCAAATTAGTCTCTAATCCAGCTCAGTCATCTAGTAGCGGTGAAGGTTCATTGATTGCATTTGAACCTAGGGCGTTTAGTTAAGAATTTCCTTTATAGCCGATGTAAAGTCTTTCCATCATAACAAATAAATTGCACATTTTTCATTTGCGATTTATATTCAAATATCATAGATCCAGTCAACATCAAATACACCATCCCTTGCTGACGGTCCACATCCACACTTGGATTCATGGCGGCCAACTCTTATTGGATTAGCCATTTGACTGGCGAAATGCCCTAATGTTTAGATGTCATGTCCGAGAGACTTACAAGAGTAGCGACAATTGAAACATGAAATGCATTTGTGATGGAAGTAAATACAAGGCGAAGTAAAATCTGAAATATGAATAAATACTCAATGAAATATGTAATTAGACAGCCCTCATGAGGAGGAGATTATAGTTGCAACGTCAATGTCGTAGGTGGGATTCCAAGTTTTACTTGAGATGTATTACTCTGTTTGCCTTTATTAATTGCGCTGCTGCTGTGACGTTAGAATCACAAATTATTGATTATTTACCAGTATATGGAGTATTAAGTGCAAGCTGCGGAAGTGTAATTGGTGAATCCACAAAGCTTTCAGCGAACCTTGTTTGTAACGATCATGGATTAATAATCAATGCTTCAGACTTATCAATTTCATTGAACGGATATTCCATTATTGGTCCAGGCAGTCAAAGTACAAAATCTGGGATAATTGTCCCAGATCTTGCTAATATAACGGTTTATGGTCCAGGGCGCATAGTTGACTTCCAGTCAGGAATCTTTGCAACCGGTTCGGACAGGATAAATATATCTTCAATCTTCCTAGATGAGAATCGAATAGGCGTTTACTTGACTGGTTCCTCTAATTCAATCCTAGAATATAACATGATGAGGAACAATGAATTAGGAATTGCAGCTCATTCTAGCGGTAGCATCATGTCCAATGAAAACTATTTTTATAATAATTCTCTGGCCGGAGTTTCTCTAATCAATACTGAAGATTCGTCAATTAGGTTAAACTACATAAATGGAAGCCAAAACGGCATCTTCACGGATGCTTCGAGCATGTCAAACGGCATCACATTTAATTTCTTGCGTAATATTATCGATATTAACAGTGCCAACGGATTGGCTAATGATATGACAAATAATACATACGAAGGTAATTTCTGTGAGCTTAGCCTGCCATCCGGGATATGTAGAGGAGTTACAGATTAAAAGCTCTGTTTCGGCCGCTGCTCCTCCTGGCCGAAGACGACGATTACATGGCTATAGGTGATTCCGGATAATAGGTACCTGAAGAGAACAGTTCAAACTAACAATTGAATCTGATTGAATGGTACTCGTGAAAGAACTAAAATCAATTATGCATCAGTGCATATCGTGCCTGCAAGCAGGATATAGATGATGGAACTAGAAAGGAAATATTTCTCCAGTATCTTCTGATTTGCCTTTCTGTCTGCCTTTGGATAGCCCAAGATCTGGTAACTTGTCTTCCATATTCACTTCCACTACAGCTGAAGCCTCTTCCATAATTTTTGTAATTTCTGCACCGTCCGTGCCTATCGGATCGAGACTAGCTATGCCATTGCCTTGCAAAGAAGAGTCGGAATATGTACTATTTAGTATATCTCCTAAGGATTCCGAAATTTGGGAAAGAGAATGGTCTGCGGTAGGAATGACTGAAGAAAGCCCACCTCGCAAATCTTTGATTACAGAAGTGGTTGGAGTCAATGTTGAAGCTACATCTCCTAATTCAGTAACTGTTTCAAGTCTTAGTCTCACCTGTTCTGTTGTGAGCATGGTAGACTTGACTACTTTGTTTATCTTGCGTATTTGGGAGAGTTCGTTTGAAAGTGATTTTGCGTAATTTGTTTCGTGACTCTGTACAGCTTCTACAACATTGTTGAAGATCTGTTTGTCACGTTGCTTTAATCTTCCAGAAAACGCATCCATTTTGGAGATTTGCACCTGAAGCTTTCGATGTGCCTGCTCCAATCGAGGTTTTAAAGGTTCTGCAGATCTCAAGCTCTCTCTGATCTTATTCTTAAGGTCACCTGAAGCCTTGCCCTTTTTCTTTTCTGGTCCACTCCATCTATCAAAGAAAGACATTCCGACTAGAGTTCTGTTACATGCACACTTAATTTTACCATGTATCAAGAATATTTGCTAAGAAGGTGAACTGAATCTTGTTTCTACATTTTCCTTTTTGTTATGAGATAAAAACCAATGATCAAGCATATTCGAGCTAGGCTAACGCTGAAAGAAGACCTCCATATAGCCGCACAACGAACAGATACAAAGAGTATAATTACTGTATTTCTTCATGATGCTTGGGAGGTACTTTTCTATTGACATGGTAGGCTTTAATGGGATCGGTAACGGTACCTTTTTTGGGATGGCTTGAGTTTCTTCTTCAAACTTTCCTTGGCATTTTGGACATTCCTTTGACATGCACAGGAATTAGCACGTGGAATAATTACGTGTTTGCCATAGATAAAAACTGCCATCGCAAACAATCAGAATCCGTCTAACGGAGGTAGTAGTAA
>DASSCH010000003.1:0-3844 GCA_035697905.1 Nitrososphaeraceae archaeon | reverse complement strand
GAGAGAGATTTAGATGGTAAGAGAGTTGGTTTTGGTTCATATGGGAGTGGAAGCAGTGCAATGGTATTTAGTGGCGTTATACAACCTGAGCACAAGGAAATTGTAAAACAAATGGACCTCGAACGGGAAATAGGTCAACGTCTAAGACTCTCGATGGAAGAGTATGAAAGACTTCATGAAAATGGGAGAAATCCTGATGATTCAATTATAAATCCGCATAAGGAATTCATCCTGATGAGGGTGGGTGGAATTACGGAAGACCTGGCGGGATTTAGAGAATATAGCTACGCTACCTGAGTGTTTACAAGAAATCCATGTTTTTAAGCCGTTGTATAATTCGGAGAACACATTACGCTTAAACTCACGCGAAAGATATTGTGGGTTAGTCAAATATTGCCCTTAGCTATTTGTTATAGGTCGATAAGACTGCATAAATTAGTATTTAGAAGATTTTAAAGTTATATAAATAATGAATAGGTTTTCCTATATCGGTTAAATCGATCCATTAATTTAACAAAAAGAAAAATCATTGAAGGAGGTTTACGATGGGGCTGGGACTATATTCTGCGGCTCGCAATATTACTTGGCTCTAATTCCCGACTCCATTTTATTCATATACTTTCCATCTATAAATTCTAGTTCTCCCCCTCTCTATGGCGATATTCATAACTTATATCCCTAGTAACATTTGAGCTCAGCTCGATTCCTGATTGGTTTGTCGTAATATATGTCTGAGACACCCTAGAATACAAGTAGGTTATTTGGCTGGCGGAAAGTACTGCAGAAGATGTGAATACTATTTTTTCACGGAAAGATTGTTTTGCGAATGCTGCGGAATGCGACTAAGATCTAGTCCCTCTAATAGAGAATACAAGGAAAAAGTTAGAGCTAAGAAAAAACCAATAGCTGCACTATGACCTATCATGATGCAGTCTTAGGCTGGAAAATGCCGAAGTTGACACCATCAAAGGTTACTTATTGAGAAAATAACCCTAAATGTCTTTATATTATATGACATCGCGCTAGAGAGGCACCGATGCATAGTGCATCCCAAATTTCAACACCCTCACTTTCTGATATCCTAAAGAGGATTTCTGATGATAAATCACTAGATATTTTTAATAATATCGCTCTGTGCACTGGTCAACGTTCAATTCTAATCAAGATGCATCTCAGCCCAAAACAGTATTACTCGAGAATTTCTAGTTTGGCAAACGCGGGTTTGATTAAGAGAAATCAAGGAGGGTATTCACTCACTTCACTTGGTAGAGTAGTTCATAGTGTTAATACGAGAATAGAAAAGACGCTTAGTTACTATTGGAAGATGAAGGCATTAGAATCGATCCCGTTGACATTGCCCTCAGGGTTATCGAGGGAAGACCTAACAAATTTGATTGAATCGTTAATTGACAATGATGAAATCAGAGAAATTATTACAAAGTCATTGTTGTCTCCTTATGATATTGAATGACTACCCCAGATTGAACAAAATGTTTGCATATTGTTAATAACTGACAGTTTCCCGTAGAATTACTGCTGTATGCAATAACCTCGGAGCAAAAGATACGACTCATATCATTAGTGATCGGTTGTCATTATCCGTGCGCTGGGTCTCTTCAGCGAATTCATGATCAAAAGCCCTGGAATGCTCTTTCGCTAGATTTGGTATGTCCACCTGTATTCAGCAGGAATAGAGCATTGATGTTACCGTTCAACGTAACAGGATTCCCAGATGCAGGATCTTACTATTCAAACTTTAACCCTATTGACTACGTACTACTCTTAAGTGACAACGGAAATAGTCAGTCCCCAAATTTGGGATCGTCTTTGTAATTTATCCAATAGTTCCTTATATAGATCCAATTGCAAAAAACGCCTGTTTGAACTATAAATCACTCTACCTATTGGCAATTATTATTGCTTCCATTGTTGGCTATCCCTTTTCGATGACAGATCAGACATCCATCGCTCAGGAAGAGGGAAGCGGCATAGAGGAAGAACAACAAAGAGAAGATAATCGAGAGGAACCGGAAGTAGACGATAACGATTCGGTAGATGAACAAGATACAGACGATGGCATAGAGCCTCCTGAAGTGAAAAACGAAGGGGAGGAAATAGAGTCCGAGGAAGAAGTGAACGAAGAGAATGGAGAAGAACAAGCGGAGACCTCTGATGAGGAAGAGACAGATTCAAAGACAGAAGATGAAATAGATCAACGGGCAGAAGATAGTAAGCAACAGGCTCCGATATCATCAGAAGAAGCGGAAGAACCTGCCAATGAAGAAGCGACAGCAGCAGAATCAACTGACCAGTCAAGGGTAAATGATGCGAGTGCTGGTTCAGAATACGAACCAGGATATATAGGAACAGAAGGGCAAATCGGGGATTTCATTAACTCTGTTCGTGCGTCACCGGGCGATTCACAATCATTAGCTGAAGCAGAGGAAGAGTTGACTGAAAGTTTGGAAGTGGCAGCTGCAGAGCTAACTTCTCAGGCAATAACTGATCTAGATGTCTCCGCAGGTGTTCAGGCGATACTCGATGATCTAAGGGAACGATTGACAGAGGTCACAGGAGAGTTGGCTGATTCTGGTATAACCTGATAGTATGTCTGAGATACCCTAGAATACAAGTAGGTTATTTTGCTGGCGGGAAACATTGCAGAAGATGCGACTACGTTTTGTTACAAAGTATGTTTAATGGAAATGGCTCCAAGATCTGAGACAAGAAAGAGAGAATGATATCAGAACAGAGGTTATTTAACGCCTAATTCGATCACCATACTACAGTAACGTTCAGAGTCTTCTATAAAATTTTAATAATTTTCTCACTTAAGAACACTGAGATAGGGATATCGACTTATTTACTAATAGTTATATTAATTGTAGTCATTGTCCCTGCGGCTGCCTTTGGAACTCCTAGAGCACAACAAAGTGGAAACTTCAATGTATCAGTTGCTGGAACTGCTGTTGGTTCAATTCCTCATCAAGTTGCTATTAGAATTTCTAGAACCATTTGATGTGATATGGAACCGGCTAAGAAATCCAAACACAGGCGATAAAATAGATGTCAAAGAACTAGTTACAGAACTACAAAAGCAGACGATTACAGCTGCTGAGCAGCATAACCAATATGGCTAGCGTAGGGTGACAAATGAATCGGAAAGACGACAACGAAAACAAAAACATCGTCAAGATCATATCAGAGGACGGGTCAGAAGTAGGCGAGCTAACGTTTAGTTTGGTTTAAACACCCAAAATAAGCGAGATTAAAGATTTCAATAAATGAACTCCGATTTAAAATATGATAAGATAAACATCGAATTACGGCGCGGTAAAGTCCTTGAACTTCTCAGTAAAGGATACAATCAGCGTACTATAGCAGAGAAGTTGAATGTCTCCGACGCTCTCATATCTTTAGATATACAGTGGATCCGCGAGCAATCAAAAGAAGGATTACGAACACCCCTGCAGGAGAAATTACCGTATGAGTTCGCCCGAGCATGTACTCGCTTGACTCAGGGTACTTTCATTTATAGCTATACGGGTGTTTCTTTAGTATTACTATTGCCGTTGGTATTCCTATTATAATTATCAGTGCTACTGTCACAGAGTATTTCTATAGTCTTCAAAATATAAGGCGATGCGAGAGAAAAGGTCCATTTTCTTCCAACAATGATTCGTTTAGGCTGAAACGCCAGTATATTATTTAACCTCTCTAATAAACCAAGTATTTTCTTCCTTTCCTTATCCCTGATTGTGGAATCTGTTTTTATCTCTCCTGCAAGGGTTGAAAAACGACCCAAGATATCTTTTGGAACAATTTTTTCGGAGAATTTAGTTTC
>DASSCH010000002.1:0-4266 GCA_035697905.1 Nitrososphaeraceae archaeon | reverse complement strand
TTCCGTAATAGACCATGTTATATGAAATCCAGATAATGACCCCCGAAAACGATAACAATGTGCAAGATACCAGAATAAATGTTAACCTCTTTCGGGTTGCCGAGTACGAAGGATTTTCTGTCCGTTCTATGGTTTTAGTTGCTCTCATAAATGAAATTGTAAGTAGCACTAGAAGAAAAATGGGAATCGGCCATGCTTCGTACCTGCACAGGGTAGCTAAAGCAATAAAAAGAGAGCAACGAAATAAATTCATTGTATTAGATAACTTGTAACTGTGGTCAGTTTTATCTTGAAATCCTATTATGGAAAAAAAATAAAAATGCCCGATAACTCTAAAGTTCTTATTGGCTTGCGCCTTCCGACTATAACTATGTGTTTGTGCAGGAAAAAAACATCTTTGAAAATAGTATGCAGAAACTATAAAAAACAGCATAAATGGCGCTTCGGTCATTGCTGTCAGCCCTAAGTAAATAATATTAGGGTTTGAAAAATACAAACACCCTCCTACCACAGCTATCCATAAAATTCCTGAGTCAGCCCTTAGCATTTTGTATAAAATTGCAGCGGCAACAGCGGTGCTTGGTAAACTAACAAAAGTCCCGGCAAACCCAGTTGTAAATAAGCTGCTTACCAAAGAAAATGGTAACAGAAGTAAATGAGGAAGGGGCAACCATACTGTGCCTATTTGTTGAAGTCCTGGACTAAGAGATTCGACTATCTCTCGCGCCCGCACAAGGTGAGAAACAGAATCGCCATAATAAAGTAGGGACCAGTCATCAATACTATAAAGGTAGGATGCCAGAAAAACGCCAACCCCCGTGCACAAGAATGCAATAAGCAAAGGTCCTAGTTCAATTGGCTTCCTTAGAATATGCAAACGGAAGTTAAGAGCGAAGCTAGAATATAAGGTTGAAAAGTCTCAAAATACAGGTCGCAGCCGGTGGTTGACTCGTCGCTACGCATTCATGACATCAACTGATGATTAAACCTATACAACAAAATTCTGGATGACTAATGGAGCGCGGCATGACGCTTTATTAAATTGGGAGGAAAACCCATTAATGGTATTCTCTTCCCTAATGACTGAAAATTCTCTCAGAGTTTGTTATCTTAAATTTCAGGGTATTTGTCAGAGAAACCGTACGAAAATAGCAATCGTTACATATTCTGGTAACAAATCTTAGTTTTTGCTATAGATCGAGAAGGAATCTATTAATAGGATCTCATCTGGTCTAAATACGATCAATAGTGACGATGCAGCCAGTAGCAAGAATCTTTGAAAGCCTCTCTGATGAGCAATCTGTAATTCTTTTCACAAGAATTGCTGCTGATAACATGAATAGCGTCGAGCTAAGAAACAAAATGACTTTGACCCGTAAGCAATACTATTCCAGGCTAGCTAGGATGATCAGGGTAGGATTGATAAAACGGAAGAGCGGAAAACTCGTCCTCACAGCTTTTGGAAGGATCGTATATGAATCTCAAAAAATTATTGAATCAGCTAATACCAGCCAGTGGAAGCTTAAGGTCATCGACTCTATAGAGGGATCAGAAGAACTGCCTAAAGAAGAAAGAAAAAAGCTTTTGGACAATTTAATTGAAGACAAACATATCAAGGAAATTCTTTCTAAATGACAACTAAAAGTCTACCTTACTTTTTAGTAATTGGCCTATCTATCTACCAGACCCGCCATTATACGTGTCGGTATGCAAAAAGGACATAGAAGGGTCTTGGCGAGTCGGCTACAATTGTTTAATTCTATCAATTAAAGTAAGAATAATTCCTTCTCTCAACGCCGACGACTTCAGATAGAGTAGCGATGCTCAAATTGTCTGACAAAACGCTATCAACTAGTTGTGTTAGTGCCTCCTGAATTGCTTTACGCTTCCCCATGTTACTAGAGAGGTGTATCACCTTTACTTGTTCAGGATTTTCTTTGTGCAAAGTATCCATAACAACACCCGTTTCGTCGGTTGATCCGTCGTTGACCAATATTATTTCAATATTGGAATAGCTCGACGACAAACAAGCCGATACGGTTTTCTTAATTATTATAGGCTCGTTCCGAGCAGGAATGATGATACTTACTTTCGGGTGATAATTTCTTAAAGGCCCCTCGGTTTTCCTTAGTGTCGATGAGGGATCTTTATATCTCAGAAGACCAACTGCAAAGGATGTAAGTATTAAGAAGGATACTAAAAGGCTATAGATCCCAACTACTGGATCTATGATGAACAGTTCCTGATAAAATCGATATGCGAAAAGTCCGGATACTGCCAGTACAATTCCCCATTTAATATGGGACCAGCCTTGTGATCTTTCGCGCAGTTTGGGAAAAGTAATTTGAGTAGTTTCGGGTGCTATGTGTAATGACTGCAGTTGGGTGCTTGTTTTTTGCGAGTTGTCTGTTAGCTTGTCCGCCTGAGTTGTTGCTACCATGCGTGAATTTCATTTAGGTTGTGCTATTGTTTTGATAAAAACAACATTAGCAAAATCGAGGCAAGTTAGTCTTAGAATAGCCACTTTCGCCAAGATATCATTGAGTTCGTCTTTGGTATTCTTCTTTGGCGAAATCATATACATTAAAAGCCTAATCTTCTTTTTGGAGGGTTTTTAGAAGTTGCAGACTGATTCCCTTCAGAAGATACTATCTTTGCCTGCTGGGTGTAATCAGGTTAGGATTCTTGCAATGCAAGGATAGTATTAAGGGAAATGAGATAAAATGTCACTAACGCTCCATTATGCCGAATTACTGAAAATCTAGATAGCAGCGACATAGAACTGCCAATCACTTCTTACAAATCCAAAACGCTCTACTTTTTTCCTTCTGACGTCAAATGTGGGTCATTTGCTTCCAGAATTAATATAGCCTACACCGGCCTGTTGGAATTAAGTACATGATTCATGGAGAGACGAATTAAGTTGGCGCAATCAAAGGAGATTGCTACACTAAGTCAAGAGGATCAGCACACTCAACCCGTTAAGGTTCTTGTCATTGGTCTTGGCCAATTAGGACTTCCCGTGGCTAAATATATCAAGCAGAGAGGCTTTGAGGTTTGGGGATACGATGTCAGCCTGAAGGCTATTGAGAGAGCCAGAACGGCAGCGTCGATAAGATCGACCACTGAGTTTGCTGGCTTTGATGTCTATGTTATATGTGTATCAACTCATAAGCAGGAAGACATGTTTTCGCCTCAGATAGATGGTATACTCTCTATAGTAGAGGACAAAATCTCCAATGAAGCCAAATCTGGCGCACTTGTTTCTATCGAAAGTACTATTCCACGAGGTACGTCACAAAGAATATTCGACATGCTCAATCACAGGTTGCATGTAGCCCATGTTCCCCATAGATGGTACGCCTTAGAGGAACATGCGCATGGGGTAAATCAGCTCCGCGTGGCAGGTGGTGTTAAAAGTTGTTGTCTTGACGCCGCTAGCCATTTTTATCATGGCAAAAAGGGGCACAATACTCTTGATAATACTGATTCTTTGAGCCGATGTAGTCTTGGGATTCCGCTTCATCTAGTAAAGGAGATAGAAGTGGCCGAAATAACCAAGATTGCCGAGAATGCCCATAGATATCTACAAATAGCATTTGCTGAGGATCTCTACATATATTGTCAGTCGAATAACATAAATTTTGCAGAGCTACGGGAATCACTGAACACAAAATGGAACGTAAATATTTTAGAACCAAGAGAAGGAATAGGAGGACATTGCTTGCCTAAAGACACCAAAATGTTCATTGAATCATCTCGCAGGGTGCAAAGCAAAATCCTATCTGCCGCAATGGAGGTCGATCAGGATTATCGACGCTTTGCAAGAGTCGGAGAAAGCATATTATTAAGTCCCCAAAAAATAGCCTATTCATAACCTGCTTTCTGCTCGCTGCTATCTATCTGGGTCAAATCTTCGATAATACACGAACGGCCGTTTTGCAATAATCATCAGGTTATTCGACTAATAACTTGCTGGCTATGTCCTTAACCACAATGGATTTTATATTAACAAACTCTCTAATACCAAATTCTGACAATTCCCTACCGATCCCCGAAGATTTGGTTCCGCCAAAAGGAAGTCTCGGATCTGACTTGACCATTTCATTAATGGATACAATACCACTTTGTATTTGCCTCCCTAGGCGGGTGCCCCGTTCTAGATTATTGGTCCAGATACTTGCACCCAATCCAAATTCGGAGTTGTTTGCCTCCGCTATGGCCTCTTCTTCCCCTTCTACAACGATAACAGGCGCCGCAGGGCCA
>DASSCH010000001.1:0-7609 GCA_035697905.1 Nitrososphaeraceae archaeon | reverse complement strand
TATCCCCAATGGCAAGAGTACTTTAGAAAGTATCAACCACCGACACTCGTAGTTTGGGGAAAGAATGATTACATATTTCTTAAGGAAGGTGCAATTCCGTATCAACGTGACCTAAAGAATATTGAAGTCCACTTATTAGATACTGGTCATTTCGCGCTAGAAGAAGAATGTGAGTTAATTGCCGAATTGATTTCTCGTTTCTTGACAACCAGAAGATATCCTATTGCTAGGATATTAACAGCGTGATAACAACAATGAATATGCCTCAGAAATAACACAAGAAACAGAATGGGATTCATTGGTATCAGGGAAGGAGCTTGTTGCAGCTGCCACTTCTTCCATATTACGGAAATGCATGTTTGTGACGAGCCAATCCAGACTTAATGCCTTGACGTAAAATCTATTTCTCTAATTGGTTACTCCATTACATGATTGTAGCGCCACAGTAATTTCGTTTGCAGTTTGGTATGCACCTATCCTTACCTGTGATAACACGTCGTTCTTACATAACACATATGCCTCTGAAAAGTGACCTGAAGTGTATCCCATATATGCGAACCCGACTCCTATCAGTATTGACAATCCTACGACGACTACGATCATGTGCATCAATGTCCTATGGTTGGTCGTTAGGCGTTTATCTGTGGGTTTTTGTTCCTTCTTTACTTCTAATTTTTTTACATACATCAGTTTGCTCATAATCTCTAACATAGGAGCGATGCTCAATAAGTTTTGTATATTCCAGGTATGATTAATAGAAACTCCACCGTGTGTGAATAAAAGATTATGATTTATAATAAATGATCATTCATATCAATATGAATAATAGGTATATATACAGAGGTTGCCGGAAAAAGGTTTCCCAATTGTGAATTAGGTTGTACCTAATATTCTCCGTTACTCACAATACTTGCGTTCAGAGCAAAAGTAAAGTCACGAATCTAATACCTACAGAACCAGAGTCGTTCTATATCGTATCGGTGTGGGTTATATCTCTTGTGCAGTGCAAATATGCGTTGAATGGACTGCACTATCGTAAGCCTGGTCATTGGTGAAACCTAAGGCCAACCAACTAACAGATTCTATTATTTCTATAAGATCATTACAATGGGCACCTTACAGGATTAACGCTCCTAAATATTATCTTTGATCTGCCAAGACTGTTCGTTACTGTTTACCAAGTAGTATGTTTAATCATAATTCATCAACATACGTGATAAAGGATTATAATGATACTACTTAAGAAATTGATGCCATTATATGGTATGAACTATGAATCAATTAAGAATGACGTAGTTGGAGGTCTGTGGAAATTGTCAAGTGTTACACGGTTTGGCTTAAAAGCTGTTTTGTTCGAAAATCATATTCTATTCTACATAGCAGCAGCAACTACTATGATTGCAGGGATTCTGCATCTAATGATGATCGGGCCTTCAATGAAGCCTCTTAATTTTCCCATGGAATTACTTCCATACACTGATGGCTTATTCCTTATATCTGGAATAGCACAAATCTTCTGGGCAATACCAATGGCATTAAAATGGAATACACGTTGGTTCTATGTAGGTCTAATAGGAACTATTGCACTAACTTCACTGATAGCATTGACAAGGATTCCAAATGAAATAACAGGCATAGCGTTACAAGATAAGAATCCCATGGCTTTGTTAATCGAAGGAGTACAGACTACATATATATTTACAACGCTAGCCATAATTCTTAACAAGAAAAGGACGATCTTTAAATTAGTTACACATCGGACACCTTAAATCTAATCACCCAGATATTATCAGTGTTATACAATTCAATGTACTATGGTTGCCATCCAAGTATAATCGCGGATTTTGCAGCTGCGTCATCCAATGCATCCTTTGGATCCTCAGTGCCGTTATAAACTGCGTCTAATGCTTCTTTAATATAATGAGCAATTTGTGGATATTCCGGAATATTTGGTCTAAACCCAGCAAATTGAACACCGGATATCATTTCATCATAGTAAGGAAATAAAGTCGATGCTTCAATGCGTGATTGCCCTTCTCCTATCGCTACTTGGGTCGGCAGAAGTCTATGTTCTACAAGCCACGGACCAAGTATCTTTGGTTCAACCAATAGTGTTACCAATTTCCATGCTAGGTCCTTATGAGTAGATGTGATTGGTATGCTAAATTCCCATCCTCCCATTAAAGTTGATGTTTGATTATCTTCATTCGGAACTGGAAACATAGGAAGAAATCCAATTTTCTTTTCAAAATCTTGTATCGAAACAAATTGTCTTGGCATCCAAGATCCTTCTATCATAACTGCAAATTCTCTATTGATAAATTCTTCACCCCAATGATGCTCTTTCTGTGGATTTATTCCTGCATTTACTTGATCCTGTATAAAGGAAAGCGCCTTCAACCCTGCAGAGCTGTTGAAAACAGGAAACCAGTAGTTACCTTTTGTAGGGTGTCTTCCTCTCTGTTCTAGGATATCTCCTCCAAGCATCCAAAGATAAGGATACCATAAGTCTGGAGAATGTGTCGCTCCTGTGAGATGAATTCCTTCTATTTCTTTCGGCCTGAGCACTAAATTTAGTTGCTTTGCCGCTGCGATGTAGCCGTCCCATGTTTTCAGTAAGTTGGGATCAACACCGGCTTCATCTAGCATATCTTTCCAATACCATATTCCTCTTACGTCAGTCCAAGCCCATAAACCATAAATTCTTCCTTGCGACTTTCCACCTTCCCAATTTCCGAAGTACCACTCCTCATTTCCGTCTCTATTCCACTGTTTTGCAGTGTAATTTGTAAGATCTGTGAGCAATCCCTTTTGCGCAAGATCACCCAACCATATTTGATCTATTGTAACTATGTCAATCGGAGTCTGATTAGAAAGTAAACGGATTATTTCATCCCTGGTTGAATTGTCAGACCGAAATTCTACATAATTCACATTTATTGTGGCATTAGTCTCATTCCTTAATATCTCGAGGGCATTATCTATCAGAAGTTTTCCTGCATTAGGACTAGAAACTATTTGATTGAATAATACTGTAAGTGTAACATTATTCTCGTCCTGTGTTCCGAGCACAGTATTAACAGAGATCATGGATATTGTGACTAATGATGTGATAATAACACTTATCGTAAGTACTCCTGGCATCAACATATCATAGTATAAATGAAGTGAATCTTCTTTTTTAAGGTTTATGATCAAGTCCTGCATTGTTTGGGAGAAGGAAAGACAATTCGATTCTACAAAAATTATTGCTTTGCATAAACATTGACATTAAGATGCTAGATGGCCGATTTTAGATAAAATTGGCACCATTGAGAATGTGCCTATAAGCGGAACTGTAAAGTATTGGAATCTTAAGTCTTTAGCGACATAGGCGCCTAGAAGCCATAATCATATTCACAGACAATTATAAGATTATATGAGACCGCTTCGTTACACTGGTATTGCAGCTTTTACGTCCGTTATGGTCAATTCGGGCATACTTTCTAATAATAGTATTACTTCTATCTCTTGTAGTTTTTATTTATGGCAGTAACTTGGGAAGCATCCAAGGAACAAATGACGCTTCACCAGAATCTAAAAAGCAAAATATTACACTCACCGCCCTACTTGAAGATCAGGGCGATCCAACTAGGTGGAAATCGCTAATTGAGCCAGCGATGGAGAAGCTCATGGAACGACATTCAGATTTAGATATCGGGATTAACTATACGACATCCCCATATAACGTATCAAGATTCGAAATTTTGTCTGCTCTTGAAGCAAAAGCTCCTGTTGACCTTATTACCATTGACCAAATTTGGCTGGGGGAATTCGCAGGGAAAGGATTGCTTTCCGATCTTTCCAATTTCACTGAAACTTGGGGCCGTCAATCGGATTGGTATCAAGCAAACTGGGACGGCGGAGTATACCAGGATAAGGTTTACGGTATATGGGCATGGACCGACGTACGAGGTATCTGGTACTGGAAGGACATGTTAAAGGAATCTGGAGTTGACCCGCAATCTCTAATGACCTGGGAAGGTTATATTGATGCTGCAATGAAGCTGAATTCGGCCCTTAGACCTCAGGGTATTGATGGTGTTCACTTAACTGGAGCTAGTCACTCCCCTGATCTATGGTATCCTTATCTCTGGATGTTAGGAGGAGACATCGTCTCAATGAGGCAAGGACATCCTACGAGGGGGAACTACTGGTATCCATCATTTAATAGCACTGAAGGTGTGAAAGCTCTCGATTTCATAAAGAATCAGATAGATGCTGGAATTGTGCCTCAGAAGGATCACTTTTGGGGGGAAGAGTTCCTCGATAGGAAATTCGCAGTAATGATTGAAGCCCTACAACATCACGTACCGATAACCACAACTGTGAACCGAACTCACTTTGAACAAAATGTAGGATTCATTCCAATGTTCCCTGTTCCGGACGGAAGCACTGAAACATCTACGTTAATGGGAGGTTGGGAGTTTGGGGTACCAATGACATCTGCTCATAAGGACCTGGCGTGGGAACTAATAACAATCGTGTTAGAACCTCAAATACTTGGGCCATATTTGACAAAACATGCGAACATGCCTACTCAGATTCCGATCGGTGAGGGTCAATATTCACTGGAACCTAGGAAAGTCGTACCTTATTATGATCAATTAGTATCCATGATACCTAACGGAGGTACCAGGCCAAGCATTCCAGAATACCCACAAATATCTGAGTTCATCAAAGAAGCGTTAGACGCAGTTTATTACGACGGTGCGAGTCCGCAAGAATCTCTGAATCATGCTGCAGAAAAATCAGCTAAGGCATTAGGCTGGGGAGATTAGTTTCAATCTTATCTAAAGACACTGAATTGATTGTTGACAAGATAGCCTAGTGAAGTTTCTTTGGCAATAACGAGCTCTGCGTTTCTTGAAGTCCGTGGCAATTGGTTTTGCTCCGAGCAAACTTGATTGCACATAAATAGCGTCGTTAGAAGGAAGATAGCCTACAACGAACAGGAAGTCTTTTCGGAAATCCAAATGTAACCATATAGACTGCATGCTGGTTACAGTTATTTCAAAATTCGATCCTCTATTGGCCAGTATACCATTACACTTGACATAATTCAATGCACCTAAAAAATATACGCGTGTTGCTCAACATTTGGCGATAGTGATCTCAGTGTCTTCGAGCAGGTGTGCTCTACTGGATAGAATGGTAATTGCGAGATATATTAAAGTGAATATTTGCTTGTAACTTACCCAATAGTCATCCCTTCCTCTCCACAATGTTACATTGTGATACTTTGATAACGCAGATTAACTGGCAGAATAGATTCAAGTAAATACTTATGTGATCGATAATCTTGGATTCAATGACATTCTGCTTTGTATCAAGCAAAGCCTTGAGATTATTATTCTTGACAGTTGTTTTGGCTTTATCAAGACTAGGCTAAGTCAAGTTTACTAGTGGCCTACTCATTAAACCCCTTTCTTGGAGAAATCTATTTAAAAGAAGAAAAAAGAAAGGCTTAGTGTACTTCCATCCTTCTAAAGTAGGAGTTCATCTCTATCTCTAGCCAATCACTTAGCCCTTTATTCAAACTTTTAGTAAAACAATCTTTGTGTGTATACCATTTTATTTGACTTGTACTGACAAATTGTATGTAGTTACCTTTATCCAAAAAAATGGGATCACCGCAGCCTGCACAATTTCTTATAGGATAGACTTCCTTTTCAGGCATTAATTTTGATCTTCCCATTTATCCTTAATTTGTTTTTCTTCAATCGCTTCGCTATAGTCATCATAAGTTAATACCATCTTGCATTTGACACAAAATTTCTGGTCGGGTGGCAGGGGTAGGAATAGCATTACTCTCCTCTACATCACAGTCGGTACAAATAGGTGCGCTAAACTAAACCTCCCCACTCCTTTTTTTACATTCCATGAGAATTTGGTGGGTAAGTACACATACATAGAATGGACATTTAAGCCGTATGTTAATGTTAATTATAAGGAAGGAAACGGGTGAAAGACTTGCAGATCTTACTAACCGAATACATAGACTAGAACAGGTAGCAGATAGAGACTTTCAGATTACTGTATACTGTAAGTGATAACCTTCTATATTGAGGATTTCTATTGGGTATATTGGCACGATACCGATCATGCTATGTGCTTACTTTAGATATCGATCACATTTATGGTTCCGATGGAAGCTCGTGTCTCAAACTTCTTATGAGTAGTAGGGAAGTCAGCAAAATCCTTTTCTCGAAGTGTTTCAGTCTATAGAATCGTTTTGAATTAGGTCTATACCTACCACATAATTAATGGGTACAGTAGGCAGAGAAGAAGACTATTTCTCGATTTTCGGAACACAAATCAAAACCAGCAGCATATCCTCTCATAAACTCATCAGTAGTAAATGACTGATTTCTTTCAGGCTGATTGATAGACCTCTTACTTGGGTCGGATATTCCTGCGTCGATGCAACCCTGAACCAAACCAGAACTATAAACAGAACTATCCAGCGTGTACCTATGATAAATCAGATAACGGATGTCAGTCCTTTATCAAGATCTTTCGAATGGTCTCATCAGATATTGGTTTCTTGATTATCTTATGAAGTTCTCCTATGTGAGATTAGAGGTAAAATGTTTTTAGACATTAAACTTTTGAGGATGTAATTTTAATGAAGGAGGAGGGACATGAGAAAAATAATTGTTTTATCAATGATTACATTAGATGGAGTAATGCAAGCACCAGGTGGACCTGAGGAAGATACATCAGGTGGTTTCAAATATGGCGGTTGGGTTGCACCTTACTTTGACGAAGTTTATGGTAAGGTCATGGAAAAACAGCTAAAACCTGCAGATCTTCTTTTGGGCAGAAAAACATTTGAGATTTTTGCCGATTACTGGCCAGAGCATGAAAATGGATGGCCAGGTATCAATGATGCCACAAAATACGTCATGTCCAAGACCATGAAAAAGTCAGATTGGAAAAACTCAGTTTTCCTCAAAAGCTTGGCAGATATCGAAAAGCTCAAAACTTCAAAAGGTTCTGACATTCAAGTTCATGGCAGTGGTGAGCTCATTGAGCTGCTAATTAAGAATGATTTAGTGGACGAACTCTGGCTCAAAATTCACCCGTTGACTCTTGGTAAGGGAAAAAAGTTGTTTGACAATGGCACGATTCCGGCAGCATTTACACTAATAGAGAGTTCTGTTACACCAAGTGGAGTGATTATTGCCAATTACAAGCGAGCTGGAAAAGTCAAGACAGGTATTGTTGGAGCTTGAGGCGGCTAACCTGTTAATAATTCCCCAGAAAGCTGAATATCTTCACCAAGTGTTTTAGTTTATAATCATTGGTGGCATTGATAGCGGATATTTGATATGAATCAACTATGCTGCTGCCGCTAACGTTTGAGAATAGGATTACATAATATTTTCACAGTATCATCAAGCGACGAATATTCTTCTTACTTGTTGACCTAATGGTAGTATTCTACCAGTATTTGTCATTCAGATCTAGAGGGAAATTCAAGGGATAGAGAAATTCTGCACGCAACCTTTTTTTCACTATGTCTTGGAGGGCGAAAGCAGTGAAAAGGTATCTTATTGTAATCTAA